>NZ_DJBE01000053.1:0-136028 GCF_002429925.1 Acinetobacter sp. UBA5984 | reverse complement strand
TATTGCTACCTCAAGGATTATTTAGAATACAATTCTACAATCAAGCTTTCGTTGATTTCAGCAGGTAAATCAGAACGATCCGGTGCAGCTTTGAACGTACCTTCAAGTTTAGAATGATCTACTTCCATCCAAGAAGGAATGCCACGTTGAGCAGCTAATTCAATTGCGTTTTTGATACGTAATTGTTGTTTAGCGCCTTCGTGAACTGCAATCACGTCACCAGCTTTAACTTGGATAGACGCGATGTTAACGCGACGGCCATTTAAAGTGATTGAACGGTGAGATACTAACTGACGAGCTTCTGCACGTGTAGAACCAAAACCCATGCGATAAACAACGTTATCAAGACGGCTTTCAAGCAATTTCAACAGGTTTTCACCAGTTGCGCCTTTAACACGAGCAGCTTCTTTGTAGTAGTTACTAAATTGACGCTCTAAAACACCGTACATACGACGTACTTTTTGTTTTTCACGTAATTGTAGTGAGTACTCAGATTGTTTACCGCCACGAGCTCCACCATGTTGACCAGGAGCTTTAGCGTGTTTTTTAGTTTTGACGTCAAATGGTTTAACGCCAGATTTTAATTGCAGGTCTGTCCCTTCGCGGCGAGAGAGTTTGCATTTTGGACCAATATAACGAGCCATGAATGTTTCTCCTTACACGCGACGTTTTTTAGGTGGACGGCAACCGTTGTGAGGGATTGGAGTCACATCGGTAATGCTGTTAATTTTATAACCCACTGCACCTAATGCACGAACCGCAGACTCACGACCTGGACCAGGACCTTTCACAAGGACGTCCAAGTTTTTCAAACCGTAATCTAAAGCTGCTTTACCAGCAACTTCAGCAGCTACCTGAGCAGCAAACGGAGTTGATTTACGTGATCCACGGAAGCCTTGTCCACCTGAAGTGGCCCAAGCCAGTGCATTACCTTGACGATCGGTAATAGTCACAATGGTGTTATTAAAAGAAGCGTGAATGTGTGCAACACCTTCAGAGACGGTACGAGTGACCTTCTTGCGTGTGCGAGTATCTTTAGCCATCTTTTAGCTTCCAGAAATCTTATTTCTTAATTGGTTTGCGCGGACCTTTACGGGTACGTGCGTTAGTTTTGGTGCGTTGACCACGGACAGGCAAGCTGCGACGATGACGAAGACCGCGGTAGCAGCCTAAATCCATTAAACGTTTAATGTTCATGGAAATTTCGCGACGTAAATCACCTTCGGTCGGAACCTTGGCAACTTCTGCACGAATCGCATCAAGCTGAGCGTCATCTAATTCACGGATCTTAGTAGTAGTTGGGATACCTGCAGCAGCTAAGATTGACTTAGCAGTGTGGCGACCAATACCAAAGATGTACGTTAGAGAGATAACAGCATGCTTGTTATCCGGAATGTTTACACCGGCAATACGAGCCATTCAATTTTCTCCAAAAAGGCAGTAGAGATAATCAACCGCCCCACAAAAATCTTGAGGGGCGGATAATAACCCAATTCGCCTACTGAAATCAACAGGTCTTGATCAGATTAACCTTGACGCTGCTTATGACGAGGTTCTGCGCTACAAATTACGCGGATAACCCCATTACGACGGATAACTTTACAGCTACCACAAATTTTCTTTACAGAAGCTTGTACTTTCATGATGAAACCTCTAAGTGCGCTTATCCCTTAGGATGAGCAGTCGTTTTTCTCATTAACGTTTGATTGTCATACTGGTGCGAGGTGAGATGTGCTTGAAGCTGAGCCATAAAGTCCATCACCACCACTACCACGATCAGCAACGATGTTCCGCCCAAGCTAAATGGAATACCAAAAGAGCTTTGCAGAATCATCGGCATTAAACAGATGACAGTGATGTATATCGCGCCAATAAAGGTCAAACGATTGAGAATATGATCTAAGTAACGAGCAGTTTGCTCACCTGGACGAATACCAGGCACGTAAGCTCCGCTGCGTTTCAAGTTCTCTGACACTTCTTTAGGACTAAATACCAGTGCTGTATAGAAGTAACAGAAAAAGATAATTAACGCACCAAAGAGCACCAAATACAACGGCTGACCAGGCGATAACACCAATGCCAAGTCTTGTAGACTACGCTTGATAATTCCTGCACTTGGATCCGAACTACCAACCCACTGACCTAAGCTCGCTGGGAACAAAAGTAAAGAGCTGGCAAAAATTGCCGGAATTACACCCGCCATATTAATTTTTAATGGCAAATGCGTTTGCTGTGCAGTAAATACACGACGTCCCTGCTGCTTTTGGGCATAGTTCACCGGAATACGACGTTGCGCCTTCTCGATAAACACAATCGCTGCTAGTACAGCAATCGATAACAGACCAAAAATTGCTAGTCCAATTAGACTAGACTGGCCATTATCAACTGAAGTTAGAGACTGCATAACTAAAGTCGGCAATCCTGCAACGATACCTGCGAAGATGATCATGGAAATACCATTGCCCACCCCACGCTCGGTAATCTGTTCACCCAGCCACATCAGGAACATGGTCCCCGCAACCAATGAGGTTACTGCAGGAACATAAAAAGCCAGACCAGAGGTCAGGGTAATTCCCTGGCTGATCAGGCCAGCACACATACCGATTGCTTGCACAAGTGCAAGGAACAGCGTGCCTTGTCGTGTGTATTGGTTAATCTTACGTTTGCCCTGCTCGCCTTCTTTTTTCAAAGCTTCGAGCTGAGGAACCACAGTAGACATCAACTGCACGATAATCGATGCAGAGATATATGGCATGATCCCTAAAGCAAGAATCGACATTCGCTCTAATGCACCACCTGAAAACATGTTAAACAAACCAAGGATGGTACCTTGGTTTGCATTAAACAGATTTTCTAGCGCAGCATTATTAATCCCTGGTACTGGAATATGCGCTCCTAGTCGAAATACCAACAACGCACCAATGAGAAACATCATTCGACGAATAATTTCACGGTATTTCACATGAAATGGTTGGCCTTTCATCATGTTGACATGACCTGAAGAACTAGGAGTCATAGACACTGGGGATTACTCCTCGACTTTACCGCCAGCAGCTTCAACAGCAGCTTTAGCGCCTTTAGTCAATGCGACACCTTGTACAGTGAATGCACGAGTAATTTCACCAGAAAGTACGATACGAGCACGAGTCATGTCTTTACGTACAACGTTCGCAGCTTTTAAAGTTTCAAGAGACACGATGTCTCCTTCAACTTTAGCAAGCTCAGATAAACGTACTTCAGCAGTTTTCAAAGCCAATTGGCTAGTGAAACCGAATTTAGGCAAACGACGATAAAGTGCAGTTTGACCACCTTCGAAACCTGGACGAGTACCACCGCTCTTACGTGAGTTTTGACCTTTGATACCACGACCACCAGTCTTACCAACGCCAGAACCGATACCACGGCCTAAACGAAGGTTGTCACGCTTAGCACCTTCTGCAGGTGCAATTGTATTCAAACGCAGAGTCATGGCTTATTCCTCTACACTAACCATATAGTAGACTTGGTTGATCATACCACGGTTAGAAGGCGTATCTTGCACTTCTACAGTATGACCAATACGACGCAGACCTAAACCTTTCAGGCTCAGCTTGTGATTTTTCAAGCGGTGCGATGCAGATTTAGTCTGGGTAACTTTAATCGTTTTCATGATTGATTACCCTTGAATTTGTTCTACTGTTAAACCACGTTTCGCAGCAACTTTCTCAGGAGAAGTCATATCACGCAAACCGTTAAAAGTCGCGTTTACTACGTTAGCAGCGTTTGTAGAGCCATAACATTTAGTTAATACGTTACGTACGCCAACAGCTTCTAAAACTGCACGCATCGCGCCACCAGCAATTACACCAGTACCTTCAGAAGCAGGTTGCATGTAAACGCGGCTTGCACCGTGACGAGCATTGATAGGGTGCTGAACAGTACCATCAACAAGGTCAACAGTAATCATGTTACGACGAGCAGCTTCAAGTGCTTTAGAAATAGCAGCTGGAACTTCACGCGCTTTACCACGACCAAAACCTACGCGACCATTACCATCACCCACAACAGTTAATGCTGTGAAAGAGAAGATACGACCACCCTTAACAACTTTGGCTACACGATCAACGGCAACCAGCTTTTCAACAAGACCTTCGTTTTGTTCAACTTTAGCCATGATTAGAACTCCAAGCCGTTTTCACGGGCAGCATCAGCCAAGGCTTTGATACGACCATGATATTTGAAACCAGAACGGTCAAATGCAACTTTAGTAACACCAGCTGCTTTAGCGCGTTCCGCGATTAAAGCACCTACTTTCTGAGCTGCTTCAACGTTACCAGTAGTACCCGCACGTAGAGTAGCGTCTAGAGTAGAAGCTTGCGCTAATACTTTGCCGCCATCTGCTGAGATAACTTGAGCATAGATGTGACGCGGAGTGCGGTTTACACACAAACGAGTCGCACCCAATGCACGGATGTGCAAGCGTGTGCTTTTCGCACGACGCAAACGGGATTGTTTCTTTTCGTTCATAAGAACCTCGCGCCTTATTTCTTCTTAGCTTCTTTACGAAGTACAACTTCGTCAGAATAACGAACACCTTTACCTTTATAAGGCTCTGGTGGACGGTAACCACGGATATCTGCAGCGACTTGACCTAGAACTGCTTTATTAGCAGATTTAAGTACGATTTCAGTTGCAGTTGGAGTTTCAGCAGTTACACCTTCAGGAAGCGTATAGTCGATCGGGTGAGAGAAACCAAGGTTAAGGTTAACAACGTTACCTTTAACCGCAGCTTTATAACCAACACCGATAAGTTGTAACTTACGTTCGAAACCTTCGCTTACACCTTTTACAAGGTTGTTAAGCACAGCGCGAGCAGTACCAGCTTGCATCCAAGCGTCTTTAGATTCAGCTTTAGGAGCAATAACTAGAGTACCGTCTTCCTGTTTTAGCTCGACCAGCGCATGCAGGTTGAAAGACAATGTACCTTTGCTGCCTTTCACTTCGACCTGCCGGCCGTTCTGAGTAACTGTTACACCGTTAGGTACAGTTACTGGGGCTTTAGCCACACGAGACATGAGGAATCACCTATTAAGAAACAAAAGCAATAACTTCACCACCAACGCCTGCAGCACGTGCAGCGCGATCAGTCATGATGCCTTTGCTTGTAGAAACAATTGCAATACCTAAACCTTGCTTAACGCTTGGAAGTGCATCTTTACCGCGATACTGACGTAGACCTGGACGGCTTACGCGTTTCACAGTTTCGATAACTGGCTTGCCTTCAAAATATTTTAAAGTCAAAGTAAGAGTTGCTTTGCCTTCAACTTCAGCAACTTCTACGTTTGAAATATAACCTTCTTGTTGAAGTACGTTAGCAATCGCAACTTTCAACTTAGAATTAGGCATAGAAACAGTTTGTTTCTTTGCCATTTGTGCGTTACGAACACGTGTTAGCATGTCGGCAACGGTATCTTGCATACTCATTTATAGTGCTCCTTACCAGCTTGCCTTAACAACGCCAGGTACATCACCTTGCATTACTTTATCGCGTACCATGTTACGGCTTAAGCCGAACTTACGGAAGTAACCATGAGGACGACCAGTTAAACCACAACGGTTACGTAGACGTACTGGAGATGCATTACGTGGTAATGCTTGTAATTTCATCATCGCATCGAAACGTTCTTCATCTGAAGCATTTACGTTTGCAATGATTGCTTTTAATTCAGCACGTTTTGCAGCGTATTTAGCAACAGTAGCTTCGCGTTTCAATTCGCGATTAATCATACTTTTCTTAGCCATTTCGACCTCTTATTTGAACGGGAAGCCGAATGCACGCATTAGCGCACGGCCTTCGTCATCGGTGCGAGCAGTCGTAGTGATGGTAATGTCCATACCACGAATACGGTCAATCTTGTCAAAATCGATCTCAGGGAACATGATCTGTTCTTTAAGACCCATTGAGTAGTTACCACGACCATCAAATGATTTCGCAGAGAAACCACGGAAGTCACGGATACGAGGAATCGCAATCGAGATCAGACGGTCTAAGAATTCGTACATACGTTCGCCGCGTAAAGTAACTTTACAACCAATCGGCCAACCATCACGGATTTTGAAACCAGCGATAGATTTACGAGCTAACGTAAGAACTGGTTTTTGACCAGCGATAGCTTGCATATCAGAAAGAGCACCATCAAGGAGTTTCTTGTCAGCAGAAGCTGCACCAACACCCATGTTGATAGTGATTTTAGTGATGCGAGGGATCTCCATCACATTCTTAATTCCCAATTGTTCTTTTAATTGAGCTTTAAGTTCGTCGTTGTAACGTGCTTTAAGTCTGGCCATTGCCTTTTTCAACCTATTACTTCGCTACCGCCACTGATTCACCATTAGATTTGAATACGCGAGTTTTCACGCCATCAATCGTTTGGTAACCAACACGGTCAGCCTTTTGGGTTGTAGCATTAAAAATTGCCACGTTTGAAATGTGAAGCGAAGCTTCTTGAGTTACGATGCCGCCTTCAGCGCCAGTAACACGGTTCGGCTTTTGATGCTTCTTCACCAAGTTAAGGCCTTCAACCTTAACGCGGTCATTAGAAACAGACAGAACAGTACCCTGTTTGCCTTTTTCTTTACCTGCGATCACAATTACTTGATCGCCTTTTTTAATCTTAGCCATGATCGCCTCTTATAGAACTTCAGGAGCCAATGAAATAATTTTCATGAACTGTTCAGTACGAAGTTCACGAGTCACTGGTCCGAAAATACGAGTTGCAATCGGCGCTTTGTTGTTGTTCAAAATAACAGCAGCGTTATCGTCGAAACGAATCACTGAACCGTCTGGACGACGGATACCGAATTTTGTACGTACAACTACTGCATTCATCACGTCACCTTTTTTAACACGTGCGCGTGGAATTGCTTCTTTTACAGTAACTTTAATAATGTCGCCAACAGAAGCATAACGACGATGTGAACCACCAAGTACTTTAATACATTGTACGCGGCGAGCACCACTGTTGTCTGCTACGTCGAGCATAGTTTCGGTCTGAATCATTGCCCTACTCCAAAACCGAGCATCACCGGTCACAATTTCGAAAGGCTCAAAGAGTACTCGAAATTGACCGATGATGCAACAAGAACGTTAATTACTCAGCAGCTGCTTCAACAACTTCAACTAAAGTCCATGACTTAGTTTTAGACATTGGGCGGCTTTCTTTAATGGTTACAACGTCGCCAACTTTAGCTGTGTTGTTCTCATCATGAGCATGTAATTTTGTTGAACGGCGGATTGATTTGCCATACAACGGGTGTTGAACACGGCGTTCGATAAGAACAACGATAGATTTTTCCATCTTGTCACTTACTACTTTGCCTGTTAACGTGCGGACTGTATTTTCACTCATTGTCCGTTCCCCTGTTTTTCGGTAAGGAGGGTCTTGATACGAGCAATAGTCTTGCGAGTCAATTGCACTTCGTGCGATTTACCCAATTGACCAGTTGCTTTCGCCATACGAAGACGGAATTGGTTTAGCTGTTGCTCATCAAGCAAAGCTGTCAACTCTTCTACCGACTTTTCACGTAGATCTTTAGTTTTCATTACATTACCGTCCGAGTCACGATAGTGGTTTTAAACGGAAGTTTAGCAGCAGCAAGCGTAAACGCTTCGCGAGCTAGGTCTTCGTTAACACCATCAATTTCGTACAAGACTTTACCTGGTTTGATTTGGCAAACCCAGTATTCCACAGAACCTTTACCTTTACCCATACGCACTTCAAGTGGTTTAGAAGTAATTGGCTTGTCCGGGAATACACGGATAAAGATTTTACCACCACGTTTAATACGACGGCTAATTGTACGACGCGCTGCTTCAATTTGACGTGCAGTCATTTGACCACGTTCGATTGATTTAAGTGCGATAGTACCAAAAGATACTGAGCTACCGCGGTGAGCTAGACCAGTGTTACGGCCTTTTTGCACCTTACGGAATTTAGTACGTTTAGGTTGCAACATGGATTATTCTCCTTTTTCAGCAGAACGATCATTGCGACGACCACGACGCTCTTGACCTTCACCACGACCGCGACCGCGTTTAGCTGGACGTTCTTCAGCTGGAGCTGGGTTCATGACTTGTTTCATGCCACCCAAGATCTCACCACGGAAGATCCAAACTTTAACACCAATCGTACCGTAAGTAGTCTCAGCACGCATAGTCGCGTAGTCGATATCTGCACGAAGAGTATGTAGAGGTACACGACCTTCACGATACCATTCAGTACGAGCAATCTCAGCACCACCTAAACGGCCTGAAACTTCTACTTTGATACCTTTCGCACCAGCACGCATAGTGTTTTGAACCGCACGCTTCATAGCACGACGGAACATTACACGTTTTTCCAATTGAGAAGCGATAGCTTCAGCAACTAGACGCGCGTCTAAGTCTGGACGATCAATTTCGTTGATACTTACTTGCGCAGGAACACCCATAATAGATGTTAATTCGCGTTGTAATTTCTCAATGTCTTCGCCTTTTTTACCGATTACGATACCAGGACGAGCAGTGCTAATAGTTACTTTAGCAGCGCCTGTTGGACGTTCGATAAGAATATTGCTGATCATTGCATTCTTAAGTTTTTTAGTTAAAAACTCACGAACTTGCAAATCTTTAAGCAAGTATTCAGCGTATTGTTTCGGACTCGCATACCAGTTAGCGTTATGACGTTTCACAACACCTAGGCGGATACCGATTGGATGAACCTTCTGACCCATATCAAACCCCTACCTTAACGGTGATGTGACAAGTACGCTTAGTAATACGATCTGCACGGCCTTTAGCACGTGGCATAATACGTTTCAGGCTCATGCCTTCATCAACGTAAATCGTAGAAACTTTAAGGTCGTCTACATCTAAACTGTTATTATGTTCAGCGTTTGCAATTGCAGATTCCAACGCTTTCTTAACCAATACTGCAGCTTTTTTGTTGCTGAAGTTTAAGATGTTAAGGGCGTGCGCAACAGATTTGCCGCGGATAAGATCTGCAACCAAACGAGCTTTTTGTGCCGAGATAGCGGCACCGCGTAATTTAGCAGTTACTTCCATCATAGCACCTATTAACGTTTAGATTTCTTGTCAACACCGTGACCACGGTAGGTACGAGTCGGTGCAAATTCACCAAGCTTGTGTCCAACCATATGTTCAGAGATGATCACTGGAACATGGTTACGGCCATTGTGTACAGAAATTGTTAAACCAACAAAATCCGGGAGGATCATCGAACGACGCGACCAAGTTTTGATCGGCTTACGGTTATTAGCCGCGATAGCCGCTTCAACCTTAGCGAACAAGTGCGCATCGACGAATGGGCCTTTTTTCAGAGAACGAGGCATTGTCAGATTCCTTTACTTGTTACTTAACGCGACGGTCGCGAATAATCATCTTAGTCGTACGCTTGTTGGTACGTGTTTTGTACCCTTTAGCTTTTTGACCCCATGGGCTTACAGGTTGAATACCTTTGTTACGCCCTTCACCACCACCGTGTGGGTGATCAACTGGGTTCATCGCCATACCACGAACGGTAGGACGAACACCACGCCAGCGTGATGCACCAGCTTTACCTAGTGAGCGAAGGTTGCTTTCTGAGTTAGATACTTCACCTAACACAGCGCGGCATTCAACATGAATTTTACGCATCTCGCCTGAACGAAGACGAACGATAGCGTAAGAACCGTCACGACCCAACAACTGAACAGAAGTACCAGCTGAACGAGCTAACTGCGCGCCTTTACCGATTTTAAGTTCGATGTTGTGAAGAGTAGAACCGATAGGCATGTTGCGAAGTGGCAAGCAGTTACCTGGACGGATTGGAGCATCGTTACCAGATTGAACTGAATCACCAGCGCGTAAACCTTTAGGCGCGATGATGTAGCGACGTTCACCGTCAGCATACTTCAACAACGCAATGTGCGCAGTACGGTTTGGATCGTATTCAATACGCTCAACTACAGCTGGAATGCCGTCTTTGTTACGTTTGAAGTCGATTAAACGGTAGTGTTGTTTGTGACCGCCACCAACGTGACGAGTCGTAATGTGACCGTTGTTATTACGGCCGCCAGTACGTTTTTTAGCTTCAACTAGTGGAGCATAAGGCGCGCCTTTGTGAAGGTGATCATGAACCACTTTCTCTACAAAGCGACGTCCTGGAGACGTTGGCTTACATTTTTGAATAGGCATAGTTTTCGTCCTTATTCCGCTGCGCTTTCAGCGGCATCGCCCAAGTCAGCCATTTCAACATCTTGGCCAGCTTTCAGGGTGACGTATGCTTTTTTAACATCAGAACGACGTCCTAATGTTTTACCAAAGCGTTTAGTTTTACCTTTAGTGATCGTAGTGTTAACTTTAACAACTTCTACACCAAACAATTGTTCAACTGCTTTTTTGATTTCAAGTTTGTTTGCATCAAGTGCAACTTTGAATACTTGAACACCAGCAGTTTCACCTAAAACTTGTGCTTTTTCTGAGAAAACAGGTCCTTGCAGGACTTGATATAAACGTTCGTTGTTCATCCGAGTTCTACCTCAATTTTCTTAGCAGCAGCTACAGACATAACAACTTTATCGAACGCGATCAAGCTAACAGGATCGATTGCAGTCGCATCAACCACATCAACGTGTGGAAGGTTACGAGCAGCTAGATACAAGTTCTCATCAACAGCATCAGTAACGATCAATGCACGAGTAGCATTCAAGTCGTTAAGTTTTGCAAGCAATTCTTTAGTTTTTGGAGCTGCAACAGCAAACTCTTCAACTAGAACTAAGCGATCTTGACGAACAAGTTCAGCCAAGATGCATTGCATAGCACCGCGGTACATCTTACGGTTTACTTTTTGAGACCAGTCTTGTGGACGAGCAGCAAAAGTTTTACCACCGCCAACCCAGATTGGGCTACGAATAGAACCAGCACGAGCGCGGCCAGTACCTTTTTGACGGAATGGTTTTTTACCACCGCCAGAAACGTCTGCACGTGATTTCTGAGCTTTAGAACCTTGACGACCACCAGCTAAGTAAGCTGTAACAACTTGGTGTACAAGAGCTTCATTAAATTCACGACCGAACGCAACTTCTGATAATTCAACAGCAGAGCCGGAAACAGTATTTAAATTCACGTTATTTCCCCTCAGGCCTTGATCGTAGGACGAACAGTTACGTCGCCACCAGTAGCGCCAGGAATCGCACCTTTAACCACTAGAACTGAACGTTCTGCGTCGATAGATACAATTTCAAGACCCTGTACAGTTACGCGTTCAGCACCTAAATGGCCAGCCATTTTTTTGCCTTTGAACACGCGACCAGGAGTCTGGTTTTGACCTGTAGAACCTAGAACACGGTGAGAAACAGAGTTACCGTGAGTAGCGTCTTGAGTACGGAAGTTCCAACGCTTAACACCACCTTGGAAACCTTTACCTTTNNGCTTGATAACCATCAGTTTCAAGCGTTTTGATTTGAGTGATGCGGTTAGGATCAACCTCAATCACTGTAACAGGCACAGAAACACCAGCATCTGTAAAGATACGTGTCATACCGCACTTGCGACCGACTAAACCAATAGCCATGTGCATAAACCTCTAAAAAAGCGGCCTAATTAACTTAGAGCGTTAATTAACCCGAAAGCCTTAACCCAATGCGATCTGAACATCAACACCAGCTGCAAGATCTAACTTCATCAATGCATCTACAGTTTTGTCTGTAGGTTGAACGATGTCGATCAAACGTTTGTAAGTGCGGATCTCGTATTGGTCACGCGCATCTTTGTTAACGTGTGGCGATGTTAAAACGTTAAAACGTTCAATGCGTGTAGGCATTGGAATTGGACCACAAACTTGTGCGCCAGTACGTTTTGCTGTTTCTACGATTTCTTGAGCTGATTGATCAATAAGACGGTGATCAAAAGACTTAAGACGGATACGAATTCTCTGGTTAGACATACCAGTTAACTCCAAGCCAAATATATAAAGAATCACTCTTGACGCATCTCACCCCACTATTTGAAGGCAAGTGTCAAGAGCAGTGAAATATCACTAAGGTCGTGATCGATGCCACGACTGTAACGATAGTTAACTACTTTCTTCGCAGTTAACCCCCTTCCTATTGAAGGGTCGCTTATTATAGCCATTGTTTATTGCATAAGCAAATCCCTTTTACGGTTTTTCTTGCTGTATTTCAATTTATTCGGGAAATCAATTGTTTATTTTTTGCCCACTAGGCCGTTTTTTCCAAAACATATTGAATGGCTTGGTTTAATATTTGATTTCCTTGAATAAAATTATTTTTGGTTGTTCTTTTCAGTTGTTGAATGTCCTGTACATATTTTCCAGAAAATTGTGAAATTTCTTCTTCATTTTCCAAAAACAGCTTTAAAGTTTCCGGGGTAATTTCCGGATGAAACTGGAAACCCAAGACATTCTTGCCGAGTTGATACATCTGATTACGACAGGCTTCATTTTCTGCCAGATGAATCGCTCCCTTAGGAAGTTCAAAAGTTTCACTATGCCATTGCATGATTTCAAACTGTTCAGGTAAAACAAAACAATCCTCTGGTACATGTGCGACTTTGCGTACCGTGGTCCAGCCTAGCTCCTGTTCCTGGTTACGGCTGACGGCCGCACCCAAGGCATTGGCAATCAACTGCCCGCCTAAACATAGACCAATTGTCGGCTTGCCTTGAGAAAGATAACGGCGTAACCAGCGTTTTTCGATCTTGAGCCATGGATAATTTGCTTCATCATTGACGCTCATGGTGCCTCCCATGATGATCAGTAAATCAACTTCATCGACTGATGGCAAAGCTTCAATATCCAGTGGACGATCGACGGGTAAAGCAAAGAATTCAGTCGCAGTAATTTGCGCCTGATGCTGCTTTAAAAAATCAATACAACTACCAAAACCCTCGCCAGCAATATGCTGAAAATAATGTACTTTTAACTGCGACTTCATGCGCCTAAACCTTTTGTTGTAGCTCTCTGATTTTAGGTTTTGCAAAAATGAAGCCAACTTTTTAGCAATGTCTGTTTTTTCAACATTTCACAACATAACTAGCAGCAATAATGAGATTCTCTTAAGCTAAAGCAATATTTGATTACATTTAAGAGCATTCACGTGAAAAAAAATCCTCAAACAGCGCTGATTCATGCACCACGAAAGGCCCCGCAATACATTTCCAGTATTCAGCCTCCCCTGTTTCGTGCATCCACCATCATCTTTAACAACACCGATGCCCTATTTAATCGCCATTGGACTGATGACTATGACTATAGCTATGGCACGCATGGCACACCGACGACATTTACCTTAGGCGATAGCATTGCCCAGATCGAAGGTGGTCAATATTGTTTGCTGGCACCGAGTGGTTTATCGGCGATTAATCTCGTGAATTCTTGTTTTTTAAGCCAGGGCGATGAAGTGTGGGTTGCGGATAATATCTATGGTCCAAACATGGAACATCTACGCAATCTGGAAACCCGCTATGGTATTCAGGTCAAAGTTTATAATGCGATAGATGCGAATACTTTTCAGCCCTCGGAAAAAGCCAAACTACTTTGGCTGGAAGCACCAGGTTCTGTGACATTAGAATTTCCCGATTTAAGTCGCTTGGTCAAGAAGGCCCGAGTGAACAACATCCTCACTGCGCTGGATAATACCTGGGGTGCAGGCCTTGCCTTTAATGCATTTGATTTTAGTGAGGATCATTTAAGTGTCGATATGACTGTGCATGCCCTGACCAAATATCCAAGTGGTGGCGGTGATATCCTAATGGGTTCAGTGGTGACCCGCAATAAAGAACTGCACCACAAATTGTTCCGTGCGCATGCCATTCAGGGTATTTCAGTATCAGGTGATGATGTCGCTCAGGTACAACGTAGTCTGGCTTCGATGCAACTCCGATATGAACATCAATCACAAAGCTGCTTAACTTTATTAGACTGGCTCAAACAGCAACCAGAATTTATCCAGGTCTTACATCCGGCTAATGCTGACAACGCAGGTCATGAATACTGGAAAGAAATTTGCAAGCAAGGACACAGTGCCGGACTAGTCAGCGTGATTTTTGACAATAACTACAAGCTGCAAGATATTCGCAATTTCTGTGACAGCTTACAACTGTTTAAGCTTGGCTTTAGCTGGGGTGGTCCTGTCAGTCTGGTCATGCTATATAACTTAAAAGAAATGCGTGTGCTTAAACATTCACATTTGAAAGAGGGTTTTCTGGTTCGTTTCTGTATTGGTCTGGAACATCCCGAAGATCTGATTGAAGATATTCAGCATGCACTACAAGAAATGAAAAAACTTAAAAATGAATAAATAACAACAGGAAAATTTATGGGCACACCAATCATTATTGCTAAAAAAACCAGTGATACCACGCAAGATATTGTACTGCACTCACAGCTTGCCAACCGTCACGGACTAATTGCCGGCGCGACCGGAACCGGTAAAACGGTAACTTTGAAAGTTTTGGCAGAAAGTTTTTCCCGCATTGGTGTACCCGTGTTCCTTGCCGATGCCAAAGGCGATGTTTCCAGCTTGGCCAAGCCGGGGGAAAGTAATCCTAAGTTTGATGAACGGATTAAAAGCCTAAATATTGACTCACTTCCTTTTGAAGCTTCGCCGGTCGTGTTCTGGGATCTGTTTGGCGAACAGGGCCATCCGATCCGCACTACCATTTCTGAAATTGGGCCGCTTTTGCTTGCCCGCATCCTAAATCTGAATGATACCCAGGAAGGCGTACTGTCTGCTGTCTTTCGGATTGCCGATGATCAGGGATTATTACTCATTGACTTTAAAGACCTGAAAGCCATGCTGAGTTATGTCAGTGAACATGCTGCAGACTTTAAAGTGGAATATGGCAATCTTTCACCTGCCAGTCTCGGTGCGATTCAACGCAACCTGCTCGCGCTTGCTGATCAGGGTGGGGATAAATTTTTTGGTGAGCCAGCACTAGACCTGATGGATTTCCTACAAACGGATAGCAAAGGCCGCGGCAATATCAATCTGCTGGCTGCCGACAAGCTGATGAACACACCGAAGTTGTACGCCACTTTCCTGTTATGGATGCTGTCAGAGTTATTTGAACAGTTACCAGAAGTGGGTGATCTGGACAAACCGAAACTGGTGTTCTTCTTTGATGAAGCCCACCTACTCTTTGATAATGCCAACCCCGCCCTGCATGACAAGATTGAACAGGTGGTGCGTCTGATCCGCTCCAAAGGTGTCGGGATTTACTTTGTCACCCAGAATCCATTCGACTTACCTGAAAGCGTATTAGGGCAACTCGGCAACCGCATTCAGCATGCTTTACGCGCTTTTACGCCTAAAGACCAGAAGGCAGTCAAAACGGCGGCAGATACCTTCCGTGCCAATCCAGAATTTAAAGCGCAGGAAGCGATTACTGAACTTGCTATGGGTGAAGCGCTGATTAGCTGTCTGGATGAAAAAGGAACTCCGCAGATTGTTGAACGTGGCTGGATCATGCCCCCACATTCCTCTTTTTAGCCCGATTACACCAGAAGAACGTAAGGCACTGATGCAACAAAGCATCGTGGCTGGTATTTATGAGCAGGAAGTTGACCGTGACAGTGCGCATGAGATGCTACAGCAAAAAGTACTGGAACGTCAGCAGCAGGCTCAAGCCGCGGAACTTGCCAAACAGCAAACCAAGGAACAGGAACGTTTGGCACGTGAACAGCAAAAAGAAGCTGAACGTACAGCTAAGCAACGTGAAAAACTTACTCAGGATATTGTGGATACCTTTGCTAAAAGTGCAGCACGTAGTCTTAGTGGTAGTACCGGCCAGAAAATTGTGCGTGGTCTATTAGGTTTTCCCTCTTCGGGCGTAAATAACCCTCCTTTCTCCGATCGAAAACATCATTTTTATGGGATATTTTTATATCCCATAACTTTTTTATGGTTTTATGCATTTCCTATATTGTAAAAGCATTTTATAAGATGTATTTTAAATACATCTTATAAATAACAGCCATGAGAGATCAGCTATGACTCCACAGCAAATTGACCTTGTAAAAGCCACTGTTCCTGTACTTCGTGAGAATGGTGTCGCCCTGACCGGTTATTTCTATAACCGCATGCTAGGCAATAATCCTGATTTGAAAGAAACCTTTAACATGGGACATCAACGCAGTGGAGCTCAAGCACAAGCCTTGGCAGGTGCGGTTCTGGCTTATGCTGAAAATATCGAAGATCCATCTGTGCTGTTACCCGTGGTTGAGCTGATCGCACACAAGCACGTGAGCTTAAATATTAAGGCACCAGACTACGGTATTGTTGGGGAAAACCTTTTATATTCGATCAGTGAAGTGCTGAACATTTCTATGGATGATCCACTGATTGATGCTTGGGCTGCAGCATACGGTCAACTGGCGGATCTGTTTATTGCAACTGAAAAAGCGATTTACGACCAGCATGAACAGACTAAAGGTAGCTGGTTAGGCTGGCGCAACTTCAAGATTGCCAAGAAAGTCGTGGAAAGTGATGAAATCACTTCGTTCTACCTGACTCCAGTTGACGGCGGTCCATTACCAAAATATGAAGCCGGCCAATACATTTCAGTACGTGTATTCGTGCCTGAGCTGAACCTAAAACAGCCACGCCAATATACTCTATCGACTTGCCCACAAGCGGATTACCTGCGTATCTCGGTGAAACGTGAAGACCAGAAAGGCGACATGGTTCCAGGCTGGGTATCCAATACCCTACACAGCCTGCCAGAAGGTTCAGAAATTGAAGTCTCTGCACCAACAGGTAACTTCTACCTGATCGATCCGAACAAACGTAATGTGTTCATCAGTGGCGGTGTAGGTCTAACTCCAATGGTGGCCATGCTAAACCAGCTGGTGACTCTGGACATGCCACAGCCTGTGACTTTTATCCATGCCTGCCGTAGCAAACAGGTTCATGCAATGAAACAGCATATTCATGACCTGAAAGCCAAATACCCACGTTTAAGCACAATGACTGCTTATGAATTCCCGCACCCAAGCGATAAACTGGGCGAGGATTATGATGTTGCCGGTCGACTGGACTTAAGCACTGTAGATAGCGCATTATTACCAGCCAATGCAGACTACTATCTCTGTGGCCCAATGCCATTTATGGCTGAACAGCAAAAGACACTTGTCGCTCGCGGAATTCCTGCTGAGAACATTCATAGCGAAGCCTTTGGCACAGGTGGTGTACGCCACTAACTGCTTCTTCAGCTTAAAATAAAAACAGAGGGTTAGTCTGGTATGCTAGACTAACCCTAATTTTTTCATCAAAAACATCAGTATTATCATGCAACTGAATAAATTTACTGACTATGCGCTGCGCATACTGATGTATGTTGCACAACCCCGTGATCTGCCTTATACAATTGCCGAGCTGGCGGAGCGCTTACAGATTTCGCAGAACCATGCCATGAAAATCGTCTACTTTATGGCGAAACAGGACTGGCTCATTACTTCTCGTGGTAAAGGGGGTGGAATCCGTCTTAATCCAGCTGCCCTGAAAGTTCAGCTAGGACAGATTGTGCGTATTCTACAACGTGATAACCAGATTGTAGAATGTAATGATCCACCTTGTATATTACGTACCAATTGCGGATTAAAAGGCATTCTGGATCAGGCTGTGGAGCAGTTCTATACCATTCTGGATCAATATATTCTGGGTGATGTCGTTGAACCGACTAAGGAACATTTTAGTATCCAGTCACCGATTAGTCTGATCAATCTCTAATACCCTTATTCTATTGAACAATTCTAAAGTTCGCTTGCCCGCCCGACTTCCTTTATAATAGCTTCTTGTATAATTAGTCATTGAAGTTGAGTCATGCATCACAGCAGAGGAAAGTCGAAAAACAGTAAGGCATCAAATGCCCCAAAGCAAAAGATCAGCTATGAAAAAAAGGTCGATCCAGCCATTACTGAATATTCGGTACAAGCCCTCAACTGGTTACGCAAAGCTGAGTTCCTGATGAGTGCACCCAAGCTGAGCTTGTGTGTAGAAGATACCGGTTATGAAGTGGCTTTTGCTGGCCGCTCTAATGCAGGTAAATCGAGTGCCATCAATGCCCTGACCAATCAGAAACAGTTGGCCCGTGCGTCCAAAAAACCAGGCCGTACCCAGATGATCAACTTCTTTAGCCTTGGCAATCCGGATCAGCGTCTGGTCGATTTACCGGGTTATGGCTATGCAGCGGTCCCAGAAGCCATGAAAATTGTCTGGCAGAAAGAACTGGAAAACTATCTGATTCACCGCAAGAGCCTGCAAGGTCTGGTGTTGCTGATGGATATCCGCCACCCGCTACAACACTTTGATGTGATGATGCTGGAATGGGCGTATTCACGTAAATTATTCGTACATGTCCTGTTGACCAAAGCCGACAAGCTGAACCGTGGCCCCGCTTCGAAAGCGCTACAAGAAGTGAAAGCCAAACTGAAAAAGATGAAGCTGGATTTCTCGATTCAACTATTCTCTTCTCTAAACAAGCAAGGTTTGGAAGAATTGGCCAGTGTGATGGGCGGCCGTTTGAACTTCACTTTGAATCAAGCACCTGAATTTGATCTGGACAGCATTCCTGAAGCTTCAATGCATGATTTAAACGAAGCTGATGAACCAATTGAATTATTAGAAGATGAAGATAAAACCAACAGCGCTCATGAAGTCACTGCCAGTGAACTGAATGATCTGGATGCGCCTCTAGAAGCCGATCCAGCTGAGATTGTCGAACAGGATCCACAAAAATAAGCCGAATGTGTTTCATCGGATAAAAGAATGTCCCGTATTGCCTGCTGCAATTTGGGATATTTTTTTCATACTGTCTTGATCAAGCAGTGATGGATTCACACCATGTCTTTACTTTCGCGCTTCAAAACAACAAGAATTAGCTCTTCCATTTCCTATTTTATCTAGCCTCGCAAAGTCAGCTTTGAATGGCAAGACACTCCAGTCGACTGGATTCCTGATCAGCCCTTTACCAGTTACTTCGTCAATGAAATTAACAATATTCTGCCCGCGGGTGAACTCTGGTTCTGCCGTTTATATAACAAAGTCCTCCCCCAGATCACTGACGAAAAATTAAAGCATGATGTGCAGGCGTTTATCCGTCAGGAAGCCATGCATGCCCAGGCACATAATTCGGCCAATAAAGAATATTGATCTGAACGCCAGATTGATATCCAGCGCAATCTGAACATCATGCATTTCCTATTTAACAAGCTGCTCGCCGATCAGCCATTCGGTCTCAAAATTCCTAAAATCTTAGAACACCAATGGGATCTGTTTCGTCTCGGTATCATTGCGACGATAGAACATATGACCTGTGTCTTGGGTAAATATGCACTCTACAATACTGAATGGGAACGTCTGGGTGCTGATCCGAATATGCTGGATCTGGAAAGAATGGTTGCGTATTTCTCAGTTTGATAACCGCCTGCTACCTAATCCGCTGTGGTTAGTATCCCAACAGCTCGTCTACTTAATGCCCTGGTATGATCCGGTGCATGAAGGCAGTACCGATGATGCGCTGCATTATCTCGACCATTCACAGGCAGCCAAACGTGCTACTTTCAAAGTCGCTTAAGTTTGCCTTATGGCCACAGCGTAGTATCCAGCAAGATACCGGTCTGGAGCCGAGTCCAATCTGTCCGACTCAAATGACTCTGGGACATAATGTTTATAGCCCCTTAGAAGTCGATCAAGCAATGGCACAGGCAGAACGTGCCGGTGCTAAAATTATTAAACCTGCACACACGACTTTTTATGGCGGATATGCAGGTTATTTTCAGGATCCCAATGGTCATCTCTGGGAAATTGTCTGGAATCCAGACTTAGATAAAGCTGAATTAGACAAAGATTAAACTGGCACTTCAGGCTCGCGGGTATGTCGATCTACCACCACACTAATCATCATATCGCCCTGTACATTGACCACAGTACGTACGGTATCCAGCAGACGGTCAATCGGAAGTAAAATCGCAATCGCTTCAGCAGGCAGCCCCACCGATTGCAGCACCATGATCATGGTGACCATGCCGGCGCTTGGAATACCCGGTGCACCTAGGGACGCAATCATTGCCGTGGCACAAACCACCAGCTGCTGACCTAAGGTTAGATCCAGCCCCATCAGATTGGCAATAAACAAAGCTGCGGCTGCTTCATAAAGTGCTGTTCCATCCATATTCAGCTGCGTGCCAAGTGGAATCACAAAACCGGCTGTTTGCGGACGTACCCCTAGATTTTCCTGCGCGCACTTTAAAGAAATCGGCATGGTTGCCGAACTGGAACTGGTGGCAAAGGCGGTAATTAATGCACTACGGGTGCCTTTAAAAAAGGTCAGTGGATTCATTTTTCCGAAGATCCATAGCAATAACGGCAACACCACTATCCCATGAAAAATTGTGGTCCCTGTCACGACTGCCGCAAACTCGGCCAGACGGCTCAGTACTGAAATATCTTCAGTGGCAATTAACTTGGCGAGTAATGCAAAAATCCCAATCGGTGCCAGTTTCATGATCCAGCCAATCATCAACATCATGATGTCAAAAAACTGGTGACTGAGTTTACGCACAGTACGGAAGCTGTTTCCACCTGCGACCAGAGCCACACCGATAAATAGAGCAAAAATTACAACGGCTAGGACATTGCCATCAGCAAAGGCCTTAAAAGGATTGATTAGGGTATTCTGAATAAAATTAGTAAAGAAAGACGACGGCGTTAAGGTATCAGGCGTTTGATGCTGAGCCATGGCATCCTGAAACATCACCACATCCACACCTCTCCCTACATCAAACAGATGTGCACAAGTGAGGCCAAGAATCAGTGCCAATGAGGTGGTGGTCACACAACACAGCAAAGTAATTTTCCAAGTTCGACTCAGCTGCCCCCCCGCCTGCAGATTAGACACACCAACCACGATTGAAGTAAAAATCAGAGGAATCAAAATCATTTTCAGCAGGCCAATAAAAAGGCTGCTGGCAATTCCAATCCCGTACAGGCCGACATCAAAAAATGTGCTTTGCGGAAATAAAGTCAGTAGAAATCCAAACAGTACCCCTAATACGGCGGCAATTAAAATCTGCGTATTTAAGCTCATTTTACATGCATTTTTAATATTGATCTTAAGGGCACTATGCCATGCAAATGCTGGAGAATCGAGTAATTTTTTATAAAGAGCCATGCTTAAAAAAACATAAAGCCGGATCTGGGATCCGGCTTTATTTAGATTAAAAGTCCGCTTTACTGGGTTTCAATTTCACGTAAACGGATCAAGCCTTCTTGTGTGGTACTACAGACCAGCTCACCATTTTGCCACATACGGCCAAAGTTCAGACCACGTGAACTGGCACTTTGAGTAGCGTCCATGTCGTATAACATCCATTCATCTACCCGGAATGGTTTATGGAAATACATGGCGTGATCAATACTGGCACATTGCAAGCTTGGTGAAAGATAACTCAAACCATGCGGACGTAGCGCCGTGGTCATTAAGGTAAAGTCTGAATAGAAAGCAGCAATCGCCTGATGCAGGGAAATTTCATCCACTTCTGCAGCAATCTTTCCATGAGTACGGATATAGTGCGCATAATTCGGCGCTTCCGGTTGCGGCTGGAATGGGTTCACCGGCATCACAGGACGAATCTCGACATGACGGTCACGCATGAAAGACGCACGTACATTTTCCGGAATAAATTCAATAATCTGCCGGGTGAGTTCTGCTTCATTTTTCAGGCTTTCTACCGGTGGATATTCAGGTTCTGAAATCTGATAGTTCAGGCCTTCTTCCTGATGCGCAAAAGAAACCATACACATGAAAATAGTACGGCCATGCTGAATGGCACGAACCTGACGGCTGACGAAACTTTTGCCATCACGGATACGGTCTACTTCATAAATGATCGGTGCATTGACATCGCCACCAAACAGGAAATAGGCATGCAATGAATGTGCAGGACGATCTGTGGTATAAGACGCAGCACGTAGGGCCTGTCCCAGAACCTGCCCACCAAATACGCGCTTGCCTACCAGATTACGGCTAATTCCCCGAAAAATATTTTCTTCTAACTTTTCTAAACTGAGCAGCTCGACCAGTTCCTGTGTTAAGGCATTCATAAGCAACCTGTGTGATATTGGCAAGATCCAGAAGTGTAGAAATAAATCTATACAATTTATTCTGAATATTCTGCCATAAAATCCAAGCAATCTTCTAAAGATTGATTGACTGTTCTGTCAACTGCTCTTGCAACTTACTAGGAAAAACATCTGCTTTCGCGCTAAAATTGAACCACTTCGATTGAATTTGTCAGAAAATGACATATTGTTTGTTTTTATAATCAATCAAAATAAATTCCCTCAGAAATTCTGTAGTTTTGGTCAGTAAAATTAGGAGTAACTATGTCCAAGAGTGGCTTTGGTCAAATGTATCGCAAGCTTTCAAGTAAGCTACTTGATCTTGTAGTCACCCCGCATGTTCTTGGGAAAGTACCAAGTGAAGTGACAACTCCTACTGCTGACCAGATTCCGGCAGCGCAGCAGAAAATTGTCTGCTATATCTTGCAGAATCATTCACGCAGTAATGCGCTGGTAGTTGATGCAGAAACTCGCCGTTTAAATATGCCACCTGCGCTCGATCCTCTACAGATTGGTGACAGCAAGGAAAAGGCTTCAGTACTGTTCCTGCAGTACCATGATGAGAATAATCTGCTTAGCTCACCACCACATGCCTTTCCACCACGTCTGTTACGTCTGATTGAAGTACTCGAAAAAAATCCTGAACTAGACGTGGAACTAGTACCGGTCACTGTGCTCTGGGGTCGTGATCCTGAAAAAGAAGATTCCTGGTTCAAGCTTTTATTTACCGATACCTGGTCAACACCAAGCCGAGTCAAACAGCTGGTGAATATCGGTCTGCATGGCCGCCAGTCTTATCTGGAGTTTCATGAGCCGCAATCTTTACGCGCCCTCATGGACTTTGCCAAAGAAACCTATCCAAATTCAGCGCCAGCGACCTATATTGTTAGCCGACTAAATGATTATCTAGATGCACAGCGTGAAGTGATTCTCGGCCCTGACCTGTCAGATCGCCGTAATGTGATGCATGGCCTGATTAAATCTCCGGATGTACAGGCGGCTATTCGTAACGAAAGTATCCGTAGCAAAATCAGTATACTGGAAGCAGAACGTCGTGCGATTGGCTATCTGAATGAAATTGTATCGGACTATTCTCATTCTACCGTGCGTTTCGCCGATAAAGCCCTGACCCGTTTATGGACCCAGCTCTATGACGGTGTTGAAGTGCATAATTTCAGTACAGTGCGTGAACTGGCCAAAGATTATGAAATTGTCTATACGCCATGTCACCGCAGTCATATCGACTATTTGTTATTGTCTTACGTAATCTATCGCCGTGGCCTAATGGTGCCTTATATTGCGGCAGGCGATAACCTGAACATGCCATTTGTGGGCCAGATCTTACGGGGTGGTGGTGCTTTCTTTATCCGTCGTACCTTCCGCGGTAATGCACTTTATACCACTGTATTTAAAGAGTATCTGTATAGCGTGCTGTCGCGTAATACTCCACTGGAATACTTTATCGAAGGTGGCCGTTCACGTACTGGTCGTCTGCTGCCACCAAAAACCGGCATGCTGGCGATGACCATACATGGTCATTTACGTGGCAAGGCCAAGCCAATTGTCTTTGTTCCGACTTATATCGGCTATGAACGCCTGATGGAAGGTGGTACTTATGTCGGTGAGATGAACGGCAAGCCGAAAGAAGCAGAATCTATTTTCGGTATCCTGAAAACCTTGCGCAAAATTGAACGTATTTTTGGCAAGGTCCATCTGAATTTCGGTGAACCAGTATTTCTGGATGACATCCTGAAACAGCACGGTGCAGAACATATCAAAATTGAAAAGAATGATGATCCGATTCCGCAGCCGGTATCCGACGCAGTCAACAGTTCCGCTCAAGCCATTCTGGAAAATATCAACCGTGCAGTCGTGGTGAATCCAGTTTCTCTGCTGTCACTTATTTTATTGGCAACACCGAAACATACCCTGGACGAAGAAATCTGTATCAAGCAGCTGGATACCTACCGTAATCTGCTGGTGGCTTTACCTTATGATGAGCGTATGCAAATTACCTCACTTTCAGGTAAAGAGATTATTGCCTATGCAATGAAGCTCAAGCTGATCAAACGGGTGAAACATGTTCTGGGCGATATTATTGCGATTGAAGATAATCAGGCTGTATTGCTGACCTATTTCCGTAATAACATCGTGCATAGTTTTGTACTGCCTTCCCTGATTGCAGCACTGGTAGAACACAACGGCATGATTCGTCGTGAAGATGCGATTAATGCCAGCAGTACGCTCTATCCGTTCCTGAAAGCCGAGCTGTTCCTGAAATGGAAAGAAGACGAAATTCAGCAACACGTTGACGCATATATCGATGCTTTACTTGCAACCAACCTGATCAGTGAAGATGGTGAAAATCTGGTAGCACCAGCACCAAATACTGAAGCGCATCACCAGCTTGAAGTTCTGGCTGCTCCAGTGACCCAAAGTCTGGAACGTTACTATATGACACTGGCTTTAATCACTCAGCGTGGACCAGGCAACATTTCNNTGTACCAACGAAGACAATGCCATTATCTATGATGAGCAGCTGACCAATGTTGCACAGTATGCGGATCTGGTACTGGATGAAGTGAAGCTGCAAATGTTGCATCACATCACGTCCTTTACCGATGAAGAGCTGAAAGAAGCATTAGATGCAGTTGCGGCTGAACAAGCCAAGAAACGTGCGAAACGCAAGAAAAAGTAAAGCTTAAGTAAAGGAGAAGAGAGGTTTTGGCCTCTCTTTTTTTGCTTGAGACTTAATAAAAATAATAGATATTCCCTCTCCTTTTAGGAGATGGTTAGAGAGAGGTGATTTAAAAAACCCTCCTCCTAACCTCCTCCCAGAGGAAGGAGTAACTTCCAAATTTATAGATCAGTCTTATTCATCAACTCTAAATAATCCTGAAAACAATCTGGATATTGTAATTCAAATCCCATCTTTTCAATTCTTGTGGCATACAGCTTTTTACCCGTCACCCTGTCACTTTCCACTTTCAATATAGGTACGCCCATCTGCTGCTGAAACCATTGCAGGACTTCATGCAGAAGTCTTGGCTGATTATTGGTCAAAATATATGAAGAATCAGGATGTTCCACGTGAATCATCTGAGCTAGAAAACGTGATAAGTCTTCAATATGAATCCGATTCGACCAATGCAGATTTGGATAGCTGGTCATTGATGCTGCCATTTTCTGCATACGTGCCACAGAAGCCCCATAAATCCCACTTGGGCGGATAATGGTACATTGTTCAGGATAAGCCGCGAGATATACCTGTTCCATCTGATGCAGAATTTCACCTTGAACATCATTCGGATAAATTTCAGTTTCATCATCCACGCTTTCACCCGCATTCTGTCCATAAACCCGGGTTGATGACACCACCACCATTCTTTTTACCGGATGAAATTTCAAGGCAGTAACGATTGGCTGAACCGAATCCAGATAAGTATGCTGATAGGCTTCGACACAACTCTGTTTGGGACTGAGTAACACATAGACCCAATCTATCGGAGCGACTGCACTTAAATCTAAATTGTGCACATCCTGAATCAGATGAGTTGCGAATGAATCTGTTTTGGGACTTTGGCTAATTGTGCTAATTTGATGACCTTGCTCAAATAATTGTTTAGCTACCCGCTCGGATGTTTTACCATAACCAATAAATAAAATATGCATTCGACACCGAATCACAGACCTGGTTGAGGGGACATGGCTGCAGTCCATCAGTTACAAGGCGTTGGCAATGCCGCCGCTGCTTTACTCGAAAAACTAAATATCTTTAATACTGATGATTTGCTTTTTCATCTACCACGTGACTATGAAGACCGTAGCACGATCATTCCCATGAATCAATTGACAGTGGGACGCAGCTATTTGCTGGAAGGTGTCGTGAAAGGGGTTGATTTCCCTCCCGGTAAACGCAAGTCCATGGCGGTGTTACTGGATGATGATTCTGGCAAAGTAACCTTGCGCTTTTATCATATTTATAAAGGCATTACCGATCGCTGCAAGCTCGGTAACCGTTTAAGGGCCTTTGGTGAAGTACGAGTCGGCGCCCGTGGCCTGGAAATGTATCATCCAGAGCTGCAAGTGATTACTGACCATACACCTCTGCCTCATACCCAACTCACCTCGATCTATCCGGCAACCGAAGGACTGACTCAGCCCAAGCTGCGGGAATATATTAAACAGGCACTAGAATTGCATAGTGATGATTTGCCTGAACTGTTGCCACAAAAATTTAGCAATGGTTATGGTCTAAAGCAAGCATTGGAATATATTCATCATCCACCGTTGGATGCCAATATGTTGCAGCTCACTCAAGGCTCACATCCAGCACAGCAGCGTCTGATTTTTGAGGAACTGGTGGCGCATCAAATTAGTTTGCTGACTCGGCGTGCCTTTATTCAGCAGATTGAAGCCCCTTCATTTTCTCCGAGTAAAACCTATGCCAAACAGCTTTTGGCCGGTTTGCCTTTCGAAATGACCGGTGCACAAAAACGTGTATCCAAAGAAATTGCCATAGACCTGAAGCAGAATAAACCGATGCTACGTCTGGTGCAGGGTGATGTGGGTGCAGGAAAAACCTTAGTGGCCGGCGTAGCAGCCTGTCATGCCCTAGAAGAAGGCTGGCAAGTCGCGCTGATGGCACCCACTGAGATTCTGGCCGAACAGCATTACCTCAACTTCAAGCGCTGGTTCGAACCACTCGGTTTAAATGTCGCCTGGCTTTCCGGGAAACAGAAAGGTAAAGCGCGTGCTGCAGCAGAGCAAGTGATCCGTGATGGTAGCGCGCATCTTGTGGTAGGCACACATGCCCTGTTTCAGGAAAATGTCGAGTTTGCCAAACTGGGCTTAGTGATTATTGATGAGCAGCATCGTTTTGGGGTCGATCAACGCTTAGCCTTGAGAAATAAAGGCTTGGATGGCATGTCGCCGCATCAACTGGTGATGACCGCGACCCCGATTCCGCGCACGCTTGCCATGTCAGCCTATGGGGATCTGGATACTTCGATTATTGATGAACTCCCACCGGGCCGTACTCCGATCCAGACTGTGACTATTCCGTTAGATCGGCGAGAAGAGGTTCTGCAACGGATTGCCACGAATTGTGCTGAAGGTAAGCAAGCTTATTGGGTATGTACATTGGTAGAACAGTCTGAAACGTTGGATGCCCAAGCTGCAGAAGCAACCTTTGCCGAAATTAAGGAACGCTTTCCTGAACTGAATATCGGTCTGGTACATGGCAAGATGAAAGCTGATGAAAAACAGGCAGTCATGCAGGAATTCAAAGACAATAAACTACAGCTACTCATTGCTACAACTGTGATCGAAGTCGGTGTTGATGTCCCGAATGCGTCCATTATGGTGATTGAAAATGCCGAGCGTCTCGGCCTGTCACAACTACATCAGCTGCGTGGTCGGGTTGGCCGGGGTGCCAAAGCCAGTTTCTGTGCCCTGCTTTACAAAAATCCATTGTCACAAAATGGTCAGGAACGTCTGCGCATCATGCGTGAAACCAATGATGGATTCATCATTGCCGAGAAAGATCTGGAATTACGTGGTCCGGGTGAATTGTTAGGAACCAAACAGACCGGTGATATGGGTTTCCGTGTAGCCAAGCTGGAACGTGATGATCACTTGCTGAATCAGGCGCATTATGTGGCCCAGCAGATGCTAAAAGATTATCCGAAACAGGCGGATGCATTATTAAAACGCTGGCTACCTGAGGCTCCACGCTATGCCTATGTTTAAGCTGTTACAACAGGGTAAACTCTGGCTGAATCGTTTACAGCCTTGTCAGCTGTGCCAGACAGATTATCAAAACCTGCATTCTGTCTGTCA
Source organism: Acinetobacter sp. UBA5984 (assembly GCF_002429925.1). Taxonomy (NCBI): domain Bacteria; kingdom Pseudomonadati; phylum Pseudomonadota; class Gammaproteobacteria; order Moraxellales; family Moraxellaceae; genus Acinetobacter; species Acinetobacter sp. UBA5984. Next base: position 108,029 of record NZ_DJBE01000053.1, on the reverse strand, counting down.
GGATTGCTGGCAACAGTTACCTTGGGCACATCAGACCATTCAGCGTCAGGAAATGCAGTTTCAGGTGGCGTGTGACTATGCCTACCCGATGGATCGCCTGATTCAATTATTTAAATATGAGCAAAAGCTGCATCTGGAACCATTATTGGCAGGTGCATTACTGGCTTTAAAATTTCCTAAAGTCAGTGCAGTGGTTCCTATGCCGATTTCAACCGAACGGCTGGTCGAACGTGGCTATAATCAATCCCTATTACTGGCCAAGCATGTTGCCAAACACTTACAAGTTCCTGTCTGGCAGCCCATTGAACGACTCAAGCAACATTCACAAAAAGGCTTAAGCCGTCTGGAACGTATCGAAGACATTGAAGCCCAATTCAGGGTCACTACCTCTTCAAAAGTTCGTTATCGTAAGGTTCTGATTATCGATGATGTGGTTACGACTGGCAGCTCGATTCGAGCTTTAAGCCAGCAACTGGAAAAACTGGGCTGCCAGCAGATTTACGCCGCTTGTCTGGCAGGAGCCAAACTTTAAATCAGGCTTGTACCAATAAGTTCTTTTTAACCCAGGGTATGACAATTTCTGTAGTCAATGGTGCAAGTTTCACATCTTTCTGATTCAGGTCCACCCATTTCATTTCGGCAATCTCAGCCTCAATATGTGGCTCGCCATCTAATTGCACCAGATAAACATAACTGACCAGTTGATGATCCGGTTCGTTGGCAGTTTGTGTCTCAAAACGCCCGATAAATTGCTGAATCTCAGCCTGACAGCCAATTTCTTCCTGAATTTCACGTAGCAGGGTGCGTTCAGGTGCTTCATCCGGTTCCAACTTGCCACCCACTTGCATAAAACAGTCAGTATTTTTCTTACGAACCACCAGCAGCTGCTGATCAGAATTCAAAATAATAGCAGCTGCAACGGTAATAATTTTCATGAATTCGGAACGATCAAATAGGAAATCCCTATTTTACGAGATCTTCCTGATCGACCATACCCCATTTTGCTTCAGGCGGCTGGTAATCTTGAAATTTCTGCAAAATTTCTTCGAAGTCATCACTCACAATCAAAGCTTCAGTAAAACGTGGCTTGGTAAAACCTTTGTCTGTGGTCATCTGAATGAATTTAAGCAGATCATCATAAAAGCCATCGACATTAAGAAAAGCACAAGGTTTTTTATGAATCCCGAGTTGAGCCCAAGTCCACTGCTCAAAAATTTCCTCTAGCGTTCCAGCCCCACCGGGAATGGCAATAAAACCATCGGAAAGTTCTGACATTTTGGTCTTACGCTCATGCATATTATCGACCACATACAACTTGGTAATATGCGGATGTGCCAGTTCGCGATTTACTAAGGATCTTGGAATGACACCAATGACCTCGCCCCCTGCAGCTAAGGCACTATCTGCTACAATGCCCATTAATCCGGAACGACCCCCACCATAAATTAGTGTTTGCTGTCTTTTTGCCAGGGTTTGGCCTACCTTTTCAGCAATTTGTTTATAACCAGGTTCAGAACCTAGCGCTGAGCCACAGAAAATTGCGATAGAATTCATCATTTTCACCATTGCATTGCCGGTATATAGTACGCAGGCAGCGCCTGAGAGTTTTTTTTTCAAAAATAACTGCACAATCAGTGTTTTTATTCAATTCCTTGTCTAAAATACACGCATTTAGATTAACATACTGCGCAAGGGAGAAAAGACAGCATGCTTGAAGCCTTTTACGCCACAGAGCGCGGTAGCCTAGAAGATGCCACCATCAATGGTGATTTCGACCTGCATCCGGAACTGGTTTGGATAGATTTAATTGCGCCTTCACAGGAAGAACAGCAATGGATTCTGGATGCCTATGAACAAAACCTGCCCACCTTAAAATCTCTGGAAGATATTTCTTCGAGTGCCCGATTTTACCGTGATGATGATGGTATTTTGCACATCAGTACCTATTTCTTAACGAAAAATAAAAATTATCAGGTCGAAAGTGAACATGAGGATGATGCCAGCATCCTTGCAACGGTTCAGACAGTCGCTTTCATTTTACATAAAGACCGGCTCTTTACCCTGCGTGGTGAAAAGCTGGTAGCTTTCCGGGCCTTTCGTGCCCGTGCGCGTCGGAATGATTATGATATTGACTATAAAGATCCAACCTGGATTTTGCTGGGTTTGCTCGAGGCCAAACTGGATGAGTTGGCCGATATTCTGGAAGATGTACATAAGGATCTGGAAAAATACTCAACTGAAGTTCTGAATAACCGGCATCGTGAACAGATCCTCGATCTGGATGACATGATTACCCGTCTGGCCCAACTGGAAGATATGCTCGGAAAAGCTCAGCTCTGTCTGATCGATTTACGCCGTGTACTTACCTTCCTGTCACGGCCACGTGCCTTAGGCAGTCATATTTATGATGCAGATATTCGAGAACTCAGCGAAGACGTCCGCTCACTGGTCGAACATGATGCCTTCCTGTTCCAGAAAGTCCGATTCTTGCTGGATACCACATCCGGATTCATTAACACTGAACAGAATGATACGATCCGTCGCTTCTCGATTTTACCAAGTATGCTCGCGCCACCCATGCTGATTGCCAGTATTTACGGGATGAACACTGATGTCTTGCCTTTCGCTCAAGGTTCGATGAGCTTTGTGATGGTGAGCATTATTATTATGGGCTTTTTGATTGGGCCTCTTATTTACTTTAGATGGAAGAAGTGGATTTAGAATACCTCCTAAAGAAAGAATTTCCCTTTCTTTTCAGGTAATGAGCAGCACTGCTACGCAAGGGTGGGGTCAGAATTAACCCTTTCTAACTCTCTTGTGCTTAGATTTAAGGCAGTGCTTTAAATCTCGCCAAGAGAGAAAAGACTTCCAATATTTGCTTAAAGTTCGAGTCTAGGCCCATTTCTCCACTTTTTTAAAATACAAGTTCCCTCTCCTTTCAGGAGAGGGTTAGGGAGAGGTTAATTAACTAATCCCTCCTAAGCTCCCTTTGAGAAAGGGAGGAACTTTTTTAAAATATACCGGCAATAAAAAAGCACCTTTCGGTGCTTTTTTATTTACTGAATGATCTGTAGATCATCCTGCAAATGACAGGCCTGAATGATTTTCATCATTTTCTCAGGAACCGCTTTAAACTGTAGTCCTCGTGCTTGTGGAGTTTGGCGCAACCAGCGCACCAGAACTGCCAAAGCCAAAGTACTACCCTGCTCAAGTCCAGCCAGATTAACTACCACAGGAAACTTGTCCTGTGACTGAATGACGCGCAGACCATCTAAGTAATAGCTTTGCGCATTGTCAGCGTCAATCTTGCCTGAAACCTGCAGTTCCTGATTATTGAATTGAATCACAGCTCACCTATCTTATTTTTTCTTGTCAATCGCCGCTTCAGCATCTGGCTTGAAGTTAGCAATGGCTTTATCCAGGTTGCCACCATTACGTTTTACTGTAGCCGCAAACTGGTTACGGAACTGCAGACCTAGGTCAATACCAGACACATTGATGTTACGGATTTTCCATTGTGAACCTTTATCAACCAGCTGGAAAGCAACCGGAATTTTCTCGCCTTTGTTATTGAAGTCGATGGTCACCACAGGATTTTTGCTGTTAGTCGCCTTGTAAGGACGAACGCTGTAAGTCTGGTTACTGAACTTAGAGAAAGCCGTACCATAATTTTCAATCAGGGTTTCACGGAAGTTTTTTTCAAACTGTGCACGCTGCGCCGCAGTACTATACTGATTGGTCGCATAAGTCCCCATCACGATCCGGGTAAACGATTGTGAATCGATATACGGGTCAAGGTTCTGACGGACAATCGTTTTCACAAGCGTAGGATTATTCTGCAATTTGGCATGATCGGTTTTAAGACGATCAATCAAATTGTCTGCAACTCTTTTAATAAAAGCAGGTGGGGCTTCAGACGGTGCAGCAAACACTGTACCAGCAACCATTGTTGAAAGAATGCTTGCAGCAAGCGTTTGTTTTACTAAAGTCTTCACTCAAATCTCCTCAATCTGTTATTCAACAAATGCAGGTTCTGCATCTGTTGTTTCTGAAAATGCAGCTTCTTCTGAGGCACTTTCCTGACTATCTGACGATTTTCCGGCACCGCCGGTAATAAATTTCGTCACTAAATCTTCAATTTCCATGGTGCCTTGAGTGTTCGCAATCTGCTCACCGCGTTTCAAATAAGTCAGACCGCCACCTGGAATAATTTTCAGATACTTTTCACCCAATAAACCATTTGTTGCTACCATAATGTAAGCATCTTCATCAATATTGGTGATGGATTTCATGTTGTCTAATAGTTGTTTTTCCATTGTTTTTTGTTGCGCAGGATCGGCTGCTGTATAGTCTGAACTATAACGTAACTCTTCGAGGGCCTCCTGCTGAACCTGCTTGAGCTGCTCGGCATTAAAGGATGTCAAAGAGCCATCCAGTGTCATATGGACTGTGGCTAAACGGGTCACCGGATCAAGTGTAATTTTATCAACCTGACCGACTTTCACTCCACTTAAAGCAACTTTAGCGCGTGGTTTGATGCCATTTACATTTTCAAAAGTCGCTGTCATCTGATAGCTATCAGAAATATTGGTGCCTACCAGACCGCTGACACGCATCGCCAAGAAGAACAGGGCGATACCGAAAAGAATGACAAAAACACCAACGGCCAGCTCACTAGTACGTGATTTCATTAAATACCTCCGAACATGACCGCAGTCAACACGAAATCAAAACCTAATACGCACAGCGAAGAATAGACGACCGTACGTGTTGTAGAAGTTGCGATACCTTCTGATGTTGGTTCACAGGCATAACCCTGATAAACCGCGATCCAGGTACAAATTAATGCAAAAACAAAACTCTTGATAATGGTGCCATTCAGGACATCTTTATAGAATCGCACGGTACTTTCCATGCCACTCCAATATGCCCCTTCATCAGCACCCAGAAAATCAACGCCTACCATTTTTCCGCCCATAATCCCGACCGCAGCAAAGATCACTGAGAGCATTGGCAAGCTAAAAATACCGGCCCAAAGGCGTGGTGAAATCACCCGTTTTAAGGGGTCGACCCCAATCATTTCCATACTGGACAATTGCTCGGTCGCTTTCATCAGACCAATTTCGGCGGTTAAAGCAGAGCCGGCACGACCCGCGAACAGTAAGGCAGCAACCACAGGTGCCAATTCACGTAACAGGGTTAAAGCCACTGCAGTACCAAGCATCGCTTCACTACCAAATGTCGACAGGATGGTATACATCTGCAAACCGAGTACCGAACCAATAAACAGGCCAGATACCGCAATAATCAAGAGTGACAACACCCCAACCCGATACATCTGATAAACAAACAGCTTTACTCCAAGCCAGGTCGGCATGGAAAAGAGAATCTGCAACAGCATCAGTGTTGCAACACCAATCCCCTGAACACGTTCAATAACGCGTCTACCTAAGGCAGCAATGGCATTCATGAACGTACCTCATCACTTAAATAAGCCTGATGACTAAACTGATAATCTACCGGGCCTTCAACCGAACCGGTTAGGAACTGTTGCACAAAGGCTGAAGGATGATTTTTCAATTCCTCTGCTGTGCCCTCACCTTGGATTTTGCCTTCTGCGACCACATAGATGTAATCAGCAATCGATAAAGTCTCTGCTACATCATGCGAAACAATAATGGTTGTTAAATCCAGCGCTTCACGTAGAGAGCGGATCAGTCGGGTCAACACCCCCATCACAATCGGATCCTGCCCGGCAAAAGGCTCATCGTACATGATCAGCTCCGGGTCCAGTGCAATCGCGCGAGCCAACGCGACACGGCGGTTCATCCCGCCAGACAGCTCTGAAGGTATCATCTGCTCTGCCCCACGCAGTCCTACTGACTCGAGTTTCAAAGCCACGATTTCAGCAATCAGATGTTCAGGCAATTTGGTATGTGCACGAATCGGAAAGGCAACATTTTCATAGACGCTCATGTCGGTAAACAGAGCACCACTTTGGAACAGCATGCCCATACGTGCACGTGCAGAAAAAAGCTCAGAACGGGACATCTTTGCAATATCTTTACCGTCCAGTAAAACCTGACCCTGTTCAGGCGTCAGTTGCCCACCGATCAATCTCAACAAAGTAGTTTTACCAGTTCCGGAAGGTCCCATAATGGCAGTAATCTGTCCGCGACGAATGTTTAAACTGACATCGTCATAAATTACACGCTCACCCCGCTTGAAACTCAAATTCTTGACTTCAATCAAAGACTGAGGATCCTGCGCTGTTTGATTTTTCATAGCTGAGTTTATTCCTGCATTTTTTCAGCATGCATATGACAAAAGAACGAAGTTCAACATGTTAGCATTTGAAAATGAAGGGTCAAGTTCATGGAAAACATAATGCTCCATGCCTGGCCATATATTTCTAGTAATCAAAAATTTTATTTCGACGCGATTTTAACAGACTATGATCCATTTAAAAAACGATATACATAATAAATCAGATTGCATAAAAGCAGAGTTACTGCAATGTAGGACATGTACCTCTCAATAATATGAAAGACTATAAAAAGACGCTTTCAGATTACGGATCATCATAAACCCAGAAGAAGTTGATGAAGTAGGCATTTTATGCTGAAAAAACAAAAAATCAATGCATAAAAAAACCAGCACTCAGGCTGGTTTTTTTTCAGACGTTATTCAATTAGTCATTGAATTTACGACGTGGACGATCTTCACCGAATGAACGCTCGCCACGTGGCTTGTCATCAAAGTTGCGACGCGCTGGACGGTCATCACCGAATGAACGCGCTGGACGATCACCAAAACCACCTTCGCGACGTGCTGGACGATCACCGAAATCACGTTTTGGACGGTCACCAAATGAACCTTCACGACGTGGTTTGTAATCTACACGGTTACCGCGGTTGTCATCATTACCTTCGAAACGAGGACGGTCACCGAAGTCACGACGCGAACGATCATTGTTAAACTCGCGACGTGGACGGTCTTCATTGAAGTCACGACGTGGACGATCACCGAAACCACCTTCACGACGTGGACGATCGCTGTTGAAGTCACGACGTGGACGATCTTCGCCACCGAATGCAGGACGTTCGCCACGAGGTTTGTCATCGAAGCTACGACGTGGACGGTCATCACCGCCTTCACGACGTTTGAAGTTGCTCTCGCCTTCGAAACGACGACCGCCACCGAAGCCACGACCACCATCACGACGACCGCCACGACCACGACCAGCGCCATCACGGCTACCGCGTGCAGGAGGTGGAGATGGCTCAAGACCTTCAATTTCAGATACGTTTAGACGAGCTTCAAGGAAGTCTTCTAGTGCACGGATTTTACCGCGTTCACGATAAGTCGCTAAAGTAATTGCTTTACCAGTACGGCCCGCACGACCTGTACGACCGATACGGTGTACATAGTCTTCGTTCTTCATAGGAAGACCAAAGTTGATCACGTGAGAGATTGTCGGTACATCAAGACCACGTGCTGCAACGTCAGTTGCAACCAGGATTTTTGCACGACCTTCACGGATGCTGCGCAGACGACGATTACGAACGGTTTGTGGCATCGCACCATGTAGAGCAACAACGGACAAACCTGCTTCAGCAAGTTCTTCAGCCAGCATATCTGTATCTTCTTGAGTAGAAGCAAAGACCACTGCCTGATCAACATCTTCTTCGTTTAACCAGTGAGTAAGAAGTTTTTTCTTGTGCTCAAAGCCATCAGTCCAGTGTAAAGTCTGGGTAATGTCCGTGTTGGTAGAGTGACCAGTTTCAATTGCAATACGCTCTGGCTCATTCATCATGCGTTCAGCAAGGGTAATGATACGTGGAGCGAAAGTTGCAGAGAACATCAGTGTTTGTTTACGGTTTGCAGCCAAGTCACCGATTGCTTCTAGGTCTTCAGAGAAGCCAAGGTCTAGCATGCGGTCAGCTTCGTCGACGATCAGCGAGTCAACTTTGTCAAGTTTGATTTGACGACGGTTAACAAGGTCAAGTAAACGACCTGGAGTTGCTACAACAACCTGTGCACCTTTTAACTGCTGGATTTGTTTACCAAAAGGCATACCACCCATAATTGCAGCAATACGAACACCTTTCATGTGACGTACAAATGCGATCGCGTCTTGGCATACTTGTTGTGCCAATTCACGAGTTGGTGAAATCACCAGAATAGTTGGTTGAGTCACCGCTTTCATACGTTCTTTAAATGGTACGAAAGTATCTTGGTTAGCAAGTGCGTTCAAAGTTGGGAGAAGGAACGCAGCGGTTTTACCCGAACCTGTCTGGCTAGATACTAAAAGGTCTTTACCTTCTAGTGCAGCAGGGATAGATTGTTCTTGTACAGGAGTCGGAGTAGTAAAACCTAAGCCTTGAAGGGCTTGTTGTAACGATTCATGTAAAGAAAATTCAGCAAAAGTTTTGCTCATAGAGTATTCCACCCGGAAATTGGGTGCTCCACTAAAAATAAAGTCAAATGGACATCGACAAAAAGCGGTACAGCAATTAAACGCTGAAAAGAGATGATTCAGCGGCGATCCGAGTAACGACGATGTGATATAACGCACGCATGATTACGGCATAACCTGAAGGAATCGCTTTAGCGATTGGGGCGCGAGATATCGTCCTCTCTTTGGACCGCACGCGCATACACAATGATAAGAAGAGAAATGTTCAGGTAACGAACAGAAATTAAGTGCGTGCGCAGATTATAGCAGGATTATTCATAAAGTCATCCGCTTTTCAGATTATTTTGTTTAACTGCTAATTTCTCGATCAATTTCTAAGACTTAACCAAGAAAAGAAATGTAATTCATCCTCCAGCTGGTCAATATTTTTTATCAAGGCTGTGAATTATCTAAATATGAAGATATTTATCAGGTAATTATTTTCAAAAAATAAAAAAGGCATCCCGAGAGATACCTTTTTAATATTCGATTTACGGCGTTAAACCCGATTATTTCGCTGCGTCACCCCAAGCAGGAACAACTGCTTGCATAAGAGGTTTCAGCATTTTCATTGAACAAGCCAAAACTTGACCATTTTCCATAGAATCGCTACCACCACGCGCATCAACCACAGTACCGCCCGCTTCTTTCACGATTAACTCGCCTGCTGCAATATCCCAAGGTTTCAAGCCAAGCTCGAAGTAACCATCAAGACGACCAGCAGCGACATAAGCCAGATCTAAGGCAGCTGAACCCCCACGACGGAATTGTGCACCTGCTTCAGTCACATTGAGCAATGCATCAAAATGATTCTTGGCATAAGAGACTACTTCACCATTACGTTTAGTACGGTAAGCATGACCTACTGCCAGGAAAGTATTGTTCAGACTGTCTTTAACATTTACACGGATACGGCGCTGGTTCAGCATCGCACCACGACCACGGCTCGCAGAGAATAGCTCATCTTTCACAGGGTCATAAATAACACCGTGCTGAGTTACACCTTTGTGCTGAACTGCGATAGAGATACAGAAATGCGGAAAACCGTTGATAAAGTTTAGTGTGCCATCAAGTGGATCGATCACCCAACACCAATCAGCGTCGTGACCTTTACCTTCTTGCAGACCAAATTCTTCACCAAGGAAACTGTGATTTTTATAGCTTTTACGTAGAGTATCGATGGTCAACTGTTCCAGATAACGATCTACACGCGTTACCGGACCATCAATGCCTTTTTCTTCGACTTGCAGATCGAGTTTATGACGATTTTGATGCGCTTTTAAAAGCTCTTGACCAACTAATTGAGCCGCACGCGCAGCCATCACCACCATAGGTTCCATTGAACACCCACTACAAATTTGAAGATACTGATAAAGAATAATGCATAAAAGCCCGCATATTTTAGCAAATATCCGGGCTTTTTGGGAAAAAATGTGTCGAAACTTTTTAAGAGTTTATAACAGGACGCTTTGACCTAGCTTTGACCAGGCTTCATTGATTGATTTTTCAATGCCTTGGCTATCAAGTCCTGCCTGTTGCAACATTTGACTATGTGTTGCTTGTGCCATAAAGCTATCCGCTAAACCTAGATTCAGGATTGGTTTAACAATTTGAGCTTCAGCCAGATACTCATTCACTGCACTTCCTGCGCCGCCCATGACTGCATGTTCTTCAACAGTAACAAACAGGCTGGTTGAATGGGCCAGTTGGTTTAACATTTTGGTATCCAGTGGTTTGATAAAACGCATATTTACCACGCGTACACCCACATCATGCTTGCTGGCAAATACTTGAGCAGCTTCAACTGCAGCTTGAACTCGACTACCGAATGCTAGAATTGAAACATATTCATCATATTGTTCGTTCAGACTGAGCAACAATTCTGCCTGACCGATCTGCATCTCGGTCATGGTTTTCTGGATTTCCACACCCAGTCCATTCCCGCGCGGATAACGCACTGCTGCCGGACCATGATACAGATAAGCCGTATGCAACATCTGACGGCATTCATTCTCATCTTTTGGTGCCATGATCACCAGATTCGGAATGGTACGCATATAGGCATAATCATAGGCACCGGCATGCGTTGGACCATCTTCACCAACCAGACCGGCACGGTCGATCCCAAACGTCACATCCAGATTTTGCAGTGCCACGTCATGGACCAACTGGTCATAACCACGTTGCAGGAAAGTTGAATAGATTGCGACGACCGGTTTTAAACCTTCACAAGCCATACCTGCTGCCAGCGTCACTGCATGCTGTTCTGCAATGGCCACATCAAAGAAACGTTGAGGATATTCTTTGGCAAACTGCACCATGCCCGAGCCTTCACACATTGCCGGAGTAATCGCCAATAGACGTTTATCCTGTGCTGCTTCATCACATAACCATTGTCCAAATACATCTGAATATTTGGGTGCTGGATTAGGAGCTGCAACTGCATTGAGTTTGCTAATGGCGTGGTATTTAATCTGATCACATTCTGCTGGCGCAAAGCCCTTACCTTTTTTGGTATAGATGTGGATCAGACGTGGGCCTTTACGTTTTTTCAAGGCTTTAAAAACGTGTACCAGCTGTTTAACATTATGGCCATCATAAGGACCAAAATAATCAAAACCAATGGCTTTAAACAGGTTATCTGCGGCATCAGTTGCAGCTTGATGTAAACGCGAGTTATACAGCCATTCCGGGTGCGGTTGTACATAAGCCTCACCATCTTCAGTTACGTTGACGAATTCGCCACGTTCCCAGATTGCAGCGAGATGCTTGGCAAAACCACCAGTACTACATGAAATCGACATATCATTGTCGTTCAGAACCACCATCAGGTCAGCCTGATGTGCCACAGCATCATTCATAGCTTCAAAAGCCATACCTGCGGTCATGGCCCCATCACCAATGATTGATACGACTTCACACGGATTGTTCTGATAACGACGCGCCAGAGCCATGCCAAGGCCAGCAGAAATGGCGGTAGATGAATGCCCTACCCCAAAAGTATCAAATTCGGATTCTTCACGTGCCGGAAATGCAGCCAGACCATCTTTTGCACGGATTGTAGTGAGCTGTTCACGACGTCCGGTCAACGCCTTATGCGGATAAGCCTGATGACCCACATCCCAGATCAGGCGATCATGTGGCGTATTAAAGCAGTAATGTAAAGCGACAGTAAGCTCAATCACACCCAGATTGGCCCCAAAGTGTCCACCACTCTGACCCGCAGCATACAAAATGAATTGACGTAACTCATCCGCCACTTGAGTGAGCTGGCTTTGCTCGAGTGCACGCAGTTGCTCAGGATGATCGATCGCATCAAGCAACGGTGTTACAGGGCGTTGAGTTGGTATTTCTGTATACAGCATATATGGCAAAGCCTTCTAAAGCCTGGCAAAATCTTAAGCTAGGTCAATGGGGAATAACCGATCATATAGTTGAATTGTAGCAGCTTCAATTCAACTACGCTTCTAGCGATGCAATATTAAACAGCGATCTCATCGGGGTGAAAAATTTGCAGGCTACGATTATCCTGAATAATCTTACTATTTATCAACTATTATCGTTCGCTTTATACAAAAAAGAAAATGTTCTTCATAAATTCAGCTGAGCAATTCTACTAATGTTTAAGCATTACGCTATACTTTAGCTACTTTATTAGGATTTTACGGGTTCAGCTGTGCCTATCGAATTTGTCGCAACTTCAAGATTACCGACCGCTCATGGTGAATTTAAAATTACTGTTTTTCAAGACCCTAAGACTGGCGAAGAACATGTCGCGCTCTCCAAAGGCCTCGAAGAACCAAGTGATGAACCTGTGCTGGTGCGTGTACATTCTGAATGTTTAACCGGTGATGCCTTTGCTTCATTAAAATGCGACTGTGGCCCTCAACTCCAGGCAACACAAAAACTGATTAATGAAGTGGGTCGCGGTGTCATTCTTTATTTACGTCAGGAAGGACGCGGAATTGGTCTAACCAATAAAATCCGTGCATATGCCTTGCAAGACCAGGGACATGATACGGTCGATGCCAATCTGATGCTGAATTTACCTGCAGATGCACGTCAATATGATATGTGCAGCATCATGCTGGATCACCTAGGTGTAAAAGCCGTCCGCCTGATCACCAATAACCCTTTAAAAATTGATGCACTGAAAGAGCAAGGTATTAATGTAGTGGACCGTGTACCACTCACTGTCGGTCTGAATCCATTCAATGAGCAATACCTCAAAACCAAGCATGAACGCATGGCGCATATGTATCAGAAGGAAGATTTTTAAAAGAATCTCCCCCTGCCCCCTCTTTTTCAAAGAGGGGAAATTTCCTTTTATATAAGTATAGGGAAGCCTCCCTTTTTTAAAGGGAGGTTTGGAGGGATTTATAAGATCCTAAGAGGGATTCTTAAATCGTCATTGAGAAAATCCGGTTCTCTGGCATACGACGCTTTAAACGTAAATCAAAAGCCATGCAAATATTGCGTACAAATGGTTTCCCTTTCTCCAAAATCGTGACTGAAGAGTCTTCAATTTTGATCAGCTGATCCTGCTGCATTTCCTCAAGCTGCTTTAGAACTTCATTAATTTCAGCAAACTGCATGTCAGGTTTTGCCCAAGAGGTGGTAAAGCTACACATCAGGTTCAGGATATGTTTGCGAATAATCAGATCTTCCTGAGTCAGGATATGCCCTTTCACCACTGGAATCTGATTCTGCTCTAGCAGTTCATAATATTCTTCAATGGTTTTCACATTCTGCGCAAAGCTATACCAGCTATCACTAATCGAAGAAATTCCGAGTCCGATCATCACCTGAGTTTTAGACGCGGTATAACCCATAAAATTGCGGTGCAAAGTTCCAGACTGAAAGGACTGGTACATGCTGTCTTTTTCTAGCGCAAAATGATCCATACCAATTTCATGATAACCATGCGCCAGGAGCTTTTTCTTACCCTCTTCATAGCACTGACGCTTGATCTCATCTTTCGGTACATCCGCATCTTTAAAACCGCGCTGGCCATTCCCTTTAATCCAAGGCACATGTGCATAGCTATATAAAGCCAGACGGTCTGGTAATAGGGAATTGGTCTGATCAATGGTATTTAAGACATCCTCCAGGCTTTGAAATGGCAGACCAAAAACCAGATCATGCGAAATCGATTCATAACCAATTTCACGTGCCCATTCAGTCACCTGTTTAACATTTTCATAAGGTTGAATCCGGTGAATGGCTTTTTGTACAGTTTCATTATAATCCTGCACGCCATAACTCACCCGACGAAAGCCCAGGTCATACAAGCCTTGCAAATGCTCACGCGTGGTATTGTTTGGGTGACCTTCGAAGCTGAATTCATGTTCTGCTGCAATCTCGGCTTTGGACAAAATACCTTGAATGAGCTGGGTTAAATGTTCAATTGAAAAGAACGTTGGTGTCCCACCGCCGAGATGAATTTCTTTGATGATGGGTTTTTCTTCTAATAACTCACAATACAGCTCCCATTCTTTCAGCATAGCTTGTATATAAGGCTGCTCGACTTCATGACGTTTGGTCACCCGTTTATGACAGCCACAAAAGGTGCATAAACTTTCACAAAATGGCAGATGGATATACAGGCTAATGCCTTCAGTCGCATTCGACTCCTGAAAAGAACGTTTTAGTGTCTGCTTCCAGAGCTCTAGTGAAAATCCTGACTCTTCCCAATAAGGGACGGTTGGATAACTGGTGTAGCGGGGACCGGGGACATTATATTTTTGAATGAGAGAATTTGCCTGCACAGTCATGAATGCCTACCACCTTATCAGCCAGGTTAATGCGCTGCATAGAGCGCTGTTGAGGTTATTGTGCGGAGCTCAAAAAAAGAATTCAACCTAGTAGTCTGGTCGGATTTGAGCTGAAGCAAATTGCTCTAAAACATTAGGTTGAATGTTGTTACAGATGGTGAGCATCCAGAAAAACACCTTAATTTTTAGGCCATTTTATGCTTTGATGTTATCAGTCTTTTTATTTCCCTATGAGGGTTCTGATGCAGCATCCAACCTCTGCAGATATTCAACGCGTTCGCGATTTTCTCCTCGACCTGCAAGCCCGGATTTGTGCCGCGCTGGAACAGCAGGAACGTGCCGGTGGCGGCACGGCTGAATTTGTAATTGATGACTGGGAACGTCCTGAAGGTGGCGGTGGCCGCTCACGCGTGCTGCAAAATGGTACGGTGATTGAAAAAGGCGGTGTGATGTTCTCTCACATCAATATTTCCAAACTGCCCGCTTCTGCCACTGAACGTCATCCAAATATAGCCGGAGCTAAAGCCCAAGCCATGGGTGTATCTTTAGTCATCCATCCTAAAAATCCGAATGTCCCGACCTCACATGCCAATGTACGTTTATTTGTGGCGGAAAAAGAAGGTCAGGATCCAATCTGGTGGTTTGGTGGCGGTTTTGACCTCACCCCTTTCTATCCAAATGATGAAGATGTGCGGTCATGGCACCAAACGGCGCATGATCTCTGTGCGCCTTTTGGCGAAGAGGTTTATCCAGAACATAAAAAATGGTGTGATGATTATTTCTATCTAAAACATCGTGATGAGCAGCGCGGTGTCGGTGGCCTATTCTTTGATGACCTGAATCAATGGGATTTTGAAACCTGTTTCCAATATATGCAGGCCGTAGGCAATGGCTATTTAGAGGCCATTCTGCCAATTTTCCAGCGCAATCAGAACAAGCCATATACTGAAGCACAACGTGATTTCCAGCTGTACCGTCGTGGCCGTTATGTGGAATACAATCTGGTATATGACCGTGGCACACTGTTTGGCCTGCAGACGGGTGGCCGGATTGAATCGATTCTAGTGAGCCTGCCGCCTCTTACCGGCTGGTTATACCGCCCGGAATGGGCTGAAGGATCACCAGAAAAACGCTTGACCGATTACTACCTTAAACCGCATGACTGGTTAACAGAATTAAAAACTAAATAAAGCAATCAAAATATTTAAATACAAATTGCCCTCAGATCGAGGGCTTTTTTAATGGATAAATCCTCTATACTGCAACTCAGAAAGATATTTCAGGATCTACTCCTAGATCTCGACTCTGATAAAGATAAATTCTGCTAGGTAAAAATAACAATGTTTAAGCTTCACCTTAATCCTGCTACATTGGCCTTTTGGCTATTTCTGGCGCTTGGTATTAGTGCGATTAGTACCGCTGTCATCAGTCATAACCTGATTCTAGATGTAGTTGCTATTTTTGTGAGTGTCCTCACAATTGCCGGAACCTTATTTAGTATGGCCTTGCTTTTTGTCGAACATATTATTGAAATCTGTAGTTCCTAAACCTTTAAACTCCAGCCTGCTTTTCACTGCTGACAGGCTTTAGCCCTCCTGCATTTTCACGTATATTAATGGCCATTTCCGCACATGGACATGGTGAAATGAGCAAGCAATTTGCCGTTATTGGCAACCCCATCGAACAATCACGCTCTCCTGAACTACATCAGGCTTTCGCTGCTAAAACCGGGGTCGATCTGACCTATACCAAACGCCTTGCCCCACTGGATGGTTTCACAGCCAATATCCAGGAATTTTTTGCTCAGGGCGGTATTGGCATGAATGTGACTGTGCCCTTCAAAGAACAGGCCTTTGCCCAATGCCAGGTCCTTACCGAACGTGCCAAAATCGCCAAAGCCGTGAATACCCTATGGATGAAAGATGGCATTCTGCATGGTGACAATACTGACGGACAAGGCTTAGTCGAGGCTATTCGTGCTCTTGACTGGACTCTGGAAAATACCGATATCCTGATTATTGGTGCTGGTGGCGCGACTCGCGGTGTTATCTATCCATTGGTACAGGCCGGTGTGAAGAAGATTGTTATTGCTAACCGTACTTTGTCACGTGCAGAACAACTGGTTGCCGATCTAAAAGATGCTGTTCCACAAGCAGAACTGCAAGCCATTGCCTTAACTGATTTAGCCGGTGAGTTTGATATTGTAATTAATGCGACTTCTGCCAGTCTTAGTGGTGATGCGCTGGTACTAGCTGAAGCTCTACAGTTTAAACATGCCTATGAAATGGCCTATGGCAAACCGTCCACTTTTCTGGATCAAGCTCAAGCCCGTGGCGTCCCTACTTCCGAGGGTTTCGGCATGCTGGTCGGTCAGGCTATTGAATCTTTTTATATCTGGAATGGGGTAAAACCTGAGCTGAAAGATTTTCTTTAATTCTGAATATTTTTGAGGTGAACGGGTTAGTCATTAATTCGTTCACTCTTTTCCTTTCATTAAAAACAATAAAATTAAATTGGATTTAATGACATGATTTATCCAATGATTAGACCCTAACATTCGTGTACAATTCATACAAAAACACCCCTAGACTATCTCCCTAAATATTGATTAAAGTCCAAACAGATAAGCGTTTTTAAATACAAGTGTCTTATTTAAAGATGGAGATGTCCTTTATTTAATCTTTAAACTTGTCTGATCTTCTCGATTCGCTTTTCTGACATTTTTATTTGTTGTCTTTATCAATGTTTTTTTATCCCCAATGTGAATAATCATAGAATCGATACAGATAATCCAAAACTATTTTAATCAGGATTAAACGCATGCCAGCATATAAAGCTCCTTTACGTGATATTCGTTTCTTAATGAATGAAGTGCTTGATTACCCTGCACATTACCAAGAACTGTCAAATGGCGAATATGCCGATGCAGATACGGTAGACATGATCCTAGAAGGTGCGGCAGATTTCTGTGAAAATGTACTTTCTCCGCTGAACCAGACTGGCGATGCAGAAGGCTGTCACTTTGAAAATGGCGAAGTACGCACACCGAAAGGCTTCAAGGAAGCTTATGATCAGTTCGTGCAAGGTGGCTGGCAAGGTCTGTCTTATCCTGAAGAATTTGGCGGTCAAAATCTGCCGATGTCTTTAAACCTGATCAAATCAGAAATGATGGGTACGGCAAACTGGTCTTTCCAGATGTATCCAGGTTTGAGCGTGGGCTGTATCAATACCATCATCCAGTATGGTACTGATGAACAGAAAAATACCTATTTACCGCATCTGGTTGCAGGTACCTGGTCAGGAACCATGTGCCTGACTGAGCCACAATGCGGTACCGATCTGGGTCAGGTAAAAACTAAAGCAGAACCACAAGCTGATGGTACTTATGCGATTTCTGGTACTAAAATCTTCATTTCTGCGGGTGAACACGATTTAACTGAAAACATCGTACACATCGTTTTGGCACGTCTTCCAGATGCACCACAAGGCACCAAAGGCATTTCCCTGTTTATCGTACCGAAATTCATTGCCACTGAAGATGGCGGCATTGGTGAACGTAATGCCGTGAACTGTGGTTCGATTGAACACAAGATGGGGATCCGTGCCTCTGCAACCGCTGTACTGAACTTTGATAATGCAGTGGGTTATTTAATTGGCGAGCCAAACAAAGGCTTGCATGCCATGTTTACCTTCATGAATACCGCGCGTATTGGTACCGCAATTCAAGGTATCTGTCATGCAGAATTATCGTTCCAGGGTGCATTGCCATATGCCAAAGAACGTATGTCGATGCGTGCCCTGTCTGGTAAAAAAGATCCGGAAAAAGTGGCGGATGCGATCATCCACCATGCCGATGTGCGCCGTATGCTGTTGACCCAGAAAGCGATTGCTGAAGGTGGTCGTGCCATGATTTATCATGCAGCAAAAATCGCAGATAACATGAATGATGCCCTGCTGCGTGGTGATACTGCTGAATTTGAACAGCAGGATGATCACTTAGGTTTCTATACCCCTATTCTGAAAGGCTTCCTGACTGAAATGGGTTATGAAGCAGCGAACCACGGTATGCAAGTATTTGGTGGTCATGGTTACATCAAAGAATGGGGCATGGAGCAAATCGTTCGTGACTCACGTATCTCTACCTTGTACGAAGGAACGACTGGCGTTCAGGCACTTGACCTGATTGGTCGTAAGGTCCTGCTAACCTCTAAAGGTAAAGTGATTCGTGATTACACCGCTGAAATTCTGAAATTCTGTGGACAGCATGCACGCAATAAATACATGCGCCGTTTTGCCTGGGACCTGACCAAGCTATGTGCACAGTGGAATGCGTTAACTGTACGTATCATGCTGGCAGCACGTAAAGACCGTGACATCGTATCCTCTGCTTCTGTGGACTTCCTGATGTTCTCAGGCTATGTAATGATGGCTTACTTCTGGGCACAACAAGCTGCAGTGGCTTCAGCGAAACTGGTTGCTGGTGATGGTGTAGAAGTTCCAGAGTTCTACAAAGCGAAAATTAAAACTGCTGATTTCTACTTTGAGCGTTTATTGCCACGTGCCCAAGGCCATGCTGAAGCAATGGTGAATCCATCCAAAACCATGACTTCACTGGCAGCAGAACACTTCAGTTTTGATTACTAAGTCAAAAGTTTAGGTTTTAGCTTTAAAAAGAGCGCTACGGCGCTCTTTTTCATATGTCAAAATGATGACTGGATACAAAGAAAAATCTGCTGCGTACACAAACTACACAAATTTATATCTATAATTTTCAGACGTCTATTAAATAATCCATATAATTTACTTGAATATCTATAAATACAGGGTATGATGGCGATAACTAGAAAAATTCTTGTTTTGGTTAGTCTTCTTTTAAGTATCGCAGTTTTAGTCATAAACCTTCGTTTTAAAGATCAATAAGCTCCATCCTTTTTATTTTTCAAAGTTACAGCTAGTCATCTGAAATTTTGACTATAAATCCATAAGATTCAATAGGTTATATTATGTCTAACACAGTTACCGGTACAGTAAAGTGGTTCAACGAAACTAAAGGTTTTGGCTTCATTCAACAAGACAATGGTCCAGACGTTTTCGCTCACTTCAGCGAAATCCAAGGTTCAGGTTTCAAAACTTTAGCTGAAGGCCAAAAGGTTTCTTTCAGCGTAGCTCAAGGCCAAAAAGGTCCTACAGCGACTAACATCACTGCAATCTAATATTGCGAAGATGAAAAAAAGCACTCATTAGAGTGCTTTTTTTGTAACTTAAATTGACTAATTTTAGTTTCCAGATCAATTAATTAAATTTAAAAGATAATTAAATATTATATTCGCTTTTCATTCATCATCTTGTCCTAAATTTCTTCATCTGATTTCACTCACTTTAAAACATGAAGAAACGGAGAAGAATTTTGATGATTTTAAAATCAAAAATTGCCCATAAAAATATAGAATTTTTAATAAACTTAATTATTTAAATACAAAATTGAAAGAAATTCTGAAATTTACAAAAGTGTTGTCTATGGCTCCATCTCCCCTACATCGCTGACTCCTATGATGAACTCATTGAATAAATATGAGTATGATCATGAAAAAACTAGTTTCTTCTTTAATGATTGGCTTGATCGCAACAACAGCTACCATGTCAGCAATGGCCGCTCCTGGACCGGACCATCGTCATCCAACACTAGCAGCGCATCATTTTAATAAGAAACCAATGCCGCATAAAGGCTGGCTTCCATAAAGCACCTCCTAAAGCGCATTTTAACCAGCATGATCGTCATGATAAGTTTGGCAAGAAAGATCATAAAAGCTTCTTCAACAAAAATCATCACGATGGCCCGCATCACAAGTTACCGCCTAAGTATCGTTAATCCGAATGGCTTAAATGCATAGTGGAGAGAGAAGAAAAAGCCCGATGTAACTCATCGGGCTTTTTCTTTTTAAACTGGATTAATTATTCGGATAGATTAGGCAATTAAAGAAACTCTTCCAGCACAGAGTTTAAAAAGATGTGACCTTGCTCAGTACATGCCAGACGTTCTGTATCTTCTACCATTAATTGACGTTGGCGCAATGAAGTCAGCAATTCATTCATTGTATCCAGACTATATCCTGTTCGCTCAAGATAAAGCTTCGCTTCCACACCATCATTTAAACGTAAGGCATTCATCATAAATTCAAACGGCATATCTGCCGCTTCGATGCGCTTAAACTGCAAATGTTCGGCTGGCACTTTGCCTAAATAGTCTTTAGGCAAACGGGTTTTCTGGAAACGGTAAACACCATCCGATTGAGTCACTTTGCCATGCGCCCCTGCTCCAATGGCCAGATAATCACCAAATTGCCAGTAATTCAGATTATGTGCCGAGGGTAATTCTTTACGCCAAGCAGAGACTTCATAATTGATAAAGCCGTTGGCTTTTAAATAAGCCTCGCCCTGTTCCTGAATCTCTTCTAGTACTTCATCGACCGGTAAAATCGGCTGAGTACGGAAAAATACGGTATTTGGCTCAATGGTTAACTGATACCAGGAAATATGCGTAGCACCATTCTCGACCGCCAGTTTCAGGTCATTGAGTGCCTGCTCCAGTGTCTGTTCAGGCAAGCCATGCATCAAGTCGACATTAATCCGCTGAAATCCTGCGTCACGCGCCAGGCCAATCGCCGAGATCGCATCTTCATTGCTATGAATTCGGCCCAGCTTTTTCAGATGCTCGGTATTAAAACTTTGCACGCCTATCGAAAGACGATTAATACCAGCTGCTAAATAGCCAGCAAATGGATCATGTTCCACTGTACCTGGATTGGCTTCCAGTGTGATTTCACAATTCTCTTCAAAAGGAATCAGTACTTTTAGTTCTGTAAATAACCACTGATAACCTGCAGCAGAGATCAGTGACGGCGTTCCCCCACCGATAAATACACTATGAATCGAACGGCCTTGGGCAAAATCAACCTGAGTTTTAAAGTCCTCTACCAACGCATGCAGATATTCCTGTTCCAGGTCCAAAGAGAGTTTTCCATCAGGTACGGCATGCGAATTAAAGTCACAATACGGACATTTACGTACACACCACGGCATATGGATATACAGGGATAAGGGAATAAGTGCAGGATTCAATTCAGCCAAAGAACTACTCAAAAACAACTACAAGATCTAGCGTAATTTTAACATGACTCGGCAACAACACTGCTAAAATTAAAATCGCCATCGCCTAATGCCTAAAAATTTAAATAGAATTAGATAGTTAAAATTATGAAAATACCCTCCCAGCTCCTTATTTTATTGCCTTTGGTCTTTGCAATCGGGGTCTTGCTGACCTTACAGACGGCTATCAATACCCAATTAAAAGAATATTTATATTCTCCTATTCAAGCTGCATTTTTTTCCTTTTTGATTGGTACAATAGTACTTGCCGGCATCGTGCTGTTTCAGTCACATCCCAAACCAGGCTTACAGGAGCTGATTGCAGTTCCCTGGTATCTCTGGTTAGGTGGATTTTTAGGTGTTTATGCGATCAGCATGAGCATTTATGCTGCACCTAAAATGGGCTTCCTGACACTGACCGGAATGATTATTTTTGGTCAGATGGTGATGTCCATGATCGTCGATCAGTTTGGTCTGCTGGGCAATGAAAAAATGCCGGTGAACTGGCAACGTCTTTTAGGTGGCGTGGTGATTTTTATTGGTGTGCTTCTCACTTTACAACGCTAAACCTTATCTCTAAGCACATGATCACTAATGAGTAATTTTTGTGTCTAATGTTTTGACAGCCACAACCTGTCGTTATGAATTAAAACAGCTGTTCCATCTGATGTTGCCCATTCTGGTCACACAATTTTCCCAGGCAGGTTTGGGCCTGATTGATACCATTATGGCCGGACGTCTCTCACCGACTGACCTGGCAGCGATTGCAGTTGGTGTCGGGCTATGGATTCCAGTCATGCTGCTTTTTAGCGGTATCATGATCGCCACTACACCTTTAGTGGCGGAAGCCAAAGGCGCACGTACACCTGAAAAAATCGCTACAATTGCGCGGCAATCATTATGGGTCGCATTCATCCTGGGGGTGATTGCAGGTCTGGTTTTACAAGTTTTGCCCCTCACTTTACCTTTACTAGGTGTCCCAGAAAGCCTGCAACCTAAAGCTGGCCTGTTCCTGCATGCGATCGGTTTTGGTATGCCTGCTGTGACTATGTATGCAGCTTTACGCGGCTATTCTGAGGCCATTGGTTACCCGCGTCCGGTCACTGCCATAAGCCTCATGGCGCTACTGCTTCTGGTTCCATTAAACTTCATTTTTATGTATGGAGTTGGCCCTATTCCGGCACTAGGCAGTGCCGGTTGTGGTTTTGCTACAGCAATTCTGCAGTGGCTCATGTTAATGAGTCTGGCACTGTATATTTTTAAAAATCGGGTCTATCAAAGCAGTCAGCCATTTAGTCACTGGGAAAAGCTGAACGGATATTGGCTGAAACGGATTTTAAAGCTGGGCTTTCCGATCGGACTGGCAATTTTCTTTGAAGTGAGTATTTTTAGTACCGCAGCGATTGTCTTGAGTCCATTAGGTGAAACCATTGTGGCCGCTCACCAGATTGCTATTTCCGTTACCTCACAATTATTCATGATTCCGATGTCTCTGGCCATTGCGCTGACCATTCGGGTGGGAACTTACTATGGTGAACAGAACTGGGATGCCATGCGTAGAGTACAAGGTTTAGGTCTGATGACCGCGACGATTCTAGCTCTGCTGATCATGCTGATGCTTTGGGTGTTCCGTAGTGAAATCGTAGCACTCTATACTTCTGACCCGATGGTGACCCAGATCGCGCTTTATCTGGTGCTCTTTGCAGTGGCCTATCAGCTGATGGATGCCTGGCAGATCAGTGCTGCAGGCTGCTTACGCGGTATGCAGGATACCAAGGGCCCCATGTGGATCACCATGATTGCCTATTGGGTGATTGCCTTCCCGGTGGGGGTTTATTTGTCCCGTTTTGGAGATATGGGGGCGGCAGGCGTCTGGGTCGGTCTGATTGTCGGTCTGAGCGTGGCCTGTGTTTTATTGCTGGCACGGCTTTATGGCAATAACAAACGTTTAAGCCAGCGTGCCTAATCCTCTTATTATTTAAAAAGATGCATTGAATTACTGATTTAATGCATCTTTTAATCCCTGTGGAATCTCGGACTCATCTGACACTTCCTTAATCACCACTTGCCCGACAATGACATCTGTTCCATTAAAGGTCATGGTCGGTGCACCATAAAGTTCATAGCCTTCATTGAGTGCCTTGGTCACACGGGCACAAAAATTCACATCATCTTTGCCAGTAAAATATCGATAGACTTTCATTGAAATTTCTTGATCTTGAGGTGCCATTATTTTAAGCCTTTTATCATGGAAAGGAACTTAAAAATCGTGCTTTGCTCTCTTCAGAATAATTAAATAATTGATTCAAAAACTGCCGTACAGACGACAAAATGGTTTAAAAATTGCATAAATCAAGTGAACAATATCAAGCAAATATGAACACTTTGAGAAGCTTTGCAACATAACATCTACAATTAAATATAGGCAATTTATAGTTTGTCACCTATGATCAAATACACCCATAAAAATGGTGATTTTGAGGAATCTCGCATGGCAAAAACGGCTCGAACGCCTGGTCGCCGCTTTATGAAATTGGCTGGAATGACCGCAAGTATTGCAAGTAAAACCCTATCCAATTCGATTAAAAATTTAACTGCGGATGAAGAGCAGAAAAATGCTGCACGCAGTAAATTATTTCAGGATATTGGAGTACAGATTGCTGATACCTTGGGGGAAATGAAAGGTGCGGTGATGAAAGTCGGCCAGATTGCCTCGCAATATAAAGATATTTTTCCGCCTGAAGTTGCTCGAGCCATTTCCAAATTGCAGCGTCAGGCTCCACCAATGCCATTTAAAGAGATCCAGTCACAGGTCGAAAAAGAATTAGGCAAATCTTTGCAGGATCTATTCCAGCAGTTTGATGAGCAGCCTTTTGCTGCAGCCTCGATCGGACAGGTACATAAAGCGACTCTACCCGATGGCCAGCAGGTTGTGGTCAAGGTGCAATATCCAGGAGTGGAAGAAGCCTGTGAAAGTGACCTGAAACAGGTTCGTCTCGCTTTGCGTTTGATGGGTGTACTGAAAATTGACCGCAAATTGCAGGATCAGCTATTTAAGGAAATCCAGCATAGTTTGGACAATGAACTCAATTATGAAATTGAGGCTCAGAATCTGGAAGTGGCGCGTGCCTTTCATGAATCGCTCGATCATCAAATTGTGATTCCGAAAGTATTTAGTGAATATTCTTCCCGCCATATTCTGACCCTAAGCCTGGAACAGGGTGAGAGTATGGAAACGGCCAGCCAATGGCCGCTAGAAACCCGTAATGCCCTAGGCCGTCGTTTATTCCGTGCGATTGGTCAGGAAATTTTCTATCTGAAACGTTTCCACTGTGATCCGCATCCAGGGAACTTCGCCTTCCGTGAAGATGGCTCGGTGATTATTTACGATTACGGCGGTGTTAAAACCCTTTCTACCGAGATCATTACTCATTTCAAGGAATTGATCCATGCAGCTCGTGACAAGAATATTTCGACCATTGAACAGCAACTAGATGCCCTGCATACCCTGACAGAGACCGGAAAATTCCCGGCCGATCTGTACGAGCAATGGCTAGAAGTACTGATGCGTCCTTTAACTACCAATTATGATTTTGCTGAAAACTCAGCACATCATGATGGAATGGAATTGCTCAAACCTTCTCTGAAATATTGGGATGTATTCAAACCTTCGCCAGATACCCTGATGGTAAACCGTACTATTTCCGGACAATACTGGAACCTGATTCATTTGAAAGTACATGATGATTTGAGTGATGTATTTGAGGAAATTGTGCCAAGTCGCAGTTAGGTTACAGTAATAAGCTTACAAGCTGTAACCCTACTTCACTTGAAATATCAAATGTTACATTATAACATTACTCTTAAATTACAAGAGGAATATTACGATGCGTCCAGACATTCATCCCGAATATCGAGAAGTTTTATTTCATGACACTAATGTTGATGCCTACTTCGTGATTGGCAGCACCATGACTTCTAGCCAGACCAAGGAATATGAAGGTAAAACCTATCCTTATGTCACCCTGGATATTTCGAGTGCTTCACATCCGTTTTATACCGGTGAGCAACGTCAAACCAGTAATGAAGGTCGCGTAGCGAGCTTTAACAAACGTTTTGCCCGTTTTAAACGTGGTTAAACTTAAAACCTCCGATTTTTCTCTCAATTTAAATCGTGGTTTATGTCAGGAAATTACCTCCAATTTCCTGACTTTTTTATGCCTGCGCTAAAGCCAGCTGGGTTAAATAGAAGCCCACACCCAGCATAAATACTCCAACAATCACACTAGAGATCACATAACTTAGGGCAATCGTGACTGCACCCTGCTTAAGCAGCTGAAAAGTTTCTAGACCAAAACTGGAAAAAGTCGTAAAGCCGCCCAAGATGCCTACCATCAAAAATAGCCGCGCTTCAGTTTGCAGGAAACTGTATTTCTGGCTAAAGGCAAAGAAAATCCCGGCACACAGGCAACCTATAATATTGATCCACCAGGTCGGCCACGGAAATAGCATCTGTGGCTTGGCAATCAACATTCCTATTCCATAACGCAGTGCTGCCCCGATCGCGCCGCCCATTGCCACCAAAAGCCAGTTCATGTCTACTCCGTCCTTATTCAATTTTAAATCTTTCGTCAGCCACCATGTGGGACGAGAATAATGAATAACATCATGCACCTAAAATTGCAGAATGAACATGGATCTTTGCCAAAAAATTGGTATATTCGACGCCATTCAAATTGATTTAAGTCTAGAGGGAATCCACATGGCTCAGGAATTACTGGCTCAATTGGCTGCGGGCGAAGCTAAATTTGCAGATGTGATTGCATATATCGATGCGCGCTATGCTCATACACCCACTGCTTTTAAAAATGGTCAACAGGCTAATGCTGCCACTGAAAACCAAGGCAGTGCCAAAGTATTTTCATTTGCCAAATTGAATGGCCTAGATCAGGCACAAACCTTGAGCCTGTTTGCCGAACACTATGCGGCTGTATTAGCAACACCAGAAGCAACGGATCACCAGAATATCCGCCAGTTCATGCAAAATGGCTGGGATGGCATTGCCTTTGAAGGTGAAGCACTGGCTGCCAAATAAGTTATTCTGCCAAATAAAAAACCGCCTATTTCTGGCGGTTTTTTATATCAAACTAACAAAACAAGATGACATTCTTATTTAAGATTAAAATTATTTTTTGGAAGAAGTAGNNAAAGCCTGGTCACCCAGAAGCATCCTAGGCCACCCTTTTAGAAAGCTTTAAAAGTTTTCCAGTTTTAACCTTTACCTACTTTCTCAACCCACTTGAT
Organism: Acinetobacter sp. UBA5984; assembly: GCF_002429925.1. Taxonomy (NCBI): domain Bacteria; kingdom Pseudomonadati; phylum Pseudomonadota; class Gammaproteobacteria; order Moraxellales; family Moraxellaceae; genus Acinetobacter; species Acinetobacter sp. UBA5984. The sequence goes on along the minus strand of NZ_DJBE01000053.1, from coordinate 81,347 downwards.
TGAGCTAACCCGGAACACCTCACAAGCACCATCACCGGTATCGGTTGGGGTTAAGGAAGATTTCCAGACGAGGTCTTTATCACGTACTTCCACCAGTTCACCTTGCAAACGCACCAGATCACCACGTTTCACCTGTTTAATTGCTTTGGCAATTTGTGGATTGGCAGGAATGATGTGCATATTGGATACCATCTGTTTGGCCTGTTCAATGGGCACTGGCACGCGATCCATTTTCCAGTTCAGATAACGGTTATACTGATTGACTGTAATGTGCCGGGCAATTTCAGGTTGTGCAAACAGCCCCCAACTCACCGCATAATCGATCGGAGAGAACTTAGCCTGCTCGTCGTCGGTATAAATTTTTGATCCCAAAATACGGAAATCACCTTTAAACGGCTGCAAGACTGAAATAGATTGGTCTTTGGCCATCGGTGGCAGTCCTTTGGCAACATTATAGTCTACAGAAGTGTGACCATAAAGCGGTAGTAAAAGACTGGCCGCCAAAGCATAGTATCGAAGATGTTTGAACATAATTCTATCTTTATTCCATCAAATCTTTTCAAGAATATCTTGCTTGATAGTACGATTTTTTTAATGAATAAATAGTTGAAATTAGTAACAAGTTGATCAATTTTGGTGAGCGGAGAGCTTTAGCTAATCTGATTATTTTCGGTTAATCTAAGCCTGTCTAAGAATCATTTGAATGCGACCATGCTGTATAAATTCTATCAACAACATATTTTTCCGCATCTGCTGAATCAGGTTATGCAGACCCCATCCCTGATGGATTTACGCCGTAAATTATTATTGCCTATTACAGGTGAAGTCTTGGAAATTGGCTTCGGTACGGGATTGAATCTGCCTTTTTATCAGGCCGTAGATAAAGTCTATGCGCTGGAACCTAACCCGGACATTTTTAAACTGGCTGAGCAGCGCATCAGTCAAAGCCCTTTTGCAGTCGAACAGATTCAGGCGAGCGCAGAAGTCCTGCCTTTTGCAGAAAATAGTCTGGAAAATATCGTATCAACCTGGACCTTATGCAGTATTCCGGATCTGCATCAAAGTCTGCATGAAATTTATCGGGTTCTGAAGCCAGGCGGCCATTTTCATCTGGTTGAGCATGTATTAAACCGAGAGCATCTCAACATTCAGCGCTTGCAGCACTTACTCACTCCAATTCAGAAGAAAGTGGCAGATGGCTGTCATCTCAACCGGGATATTGAGACTGCTCTTTTAGAGGCCGGGTTTGACCTGGATGAAGTTCATTATATCGATGCCGAAGGTATTCCGAAAATTAGTCAGCGTATGCTGCTGGCACGAGTACATAAACCGCTTTAATCCAGCACTTTTAAATCAGTTATTCTAAACAGACGGCATTGGGCTGATCTTGGATTGCCTATTCCAACCTGAAATTCTTGCTGGCTGGTCGCTGATTTGACCTGTACCCAGTCCCCTTGCAGCCAGATCCGCTGATCTGCTTTTAAACGGCGAACCTTATTGGCAACAACTTCGCTGGCGGCAATCACACTCAGGTTCAGCAAATGAGGTTGAATGTTCGCAGGATTGGCCTGTGCGTCTGTAGCGGTCATATTGAAACAACGCCTGTCCTGCTCAAGCTTGAATGGTTTAAATACAGTACTGGATACTTTCGGTGCGGCCAGTAACAGATCAATATTGCTGACATAGGCCAGATCATTAAAGCTTCCCACCACTGGACTGGCTGGATGAATGGTACGCCGCTCAGGCCCATAATACTGTTTAGCCAGTACGCGATATTCAGCCTGATGCGGCTCAATCGATTCTACCTGAAAATTTTTGAGTACTCCGGCCTGCTCCAGATTCGGAATCGCCCGAAAGTATTCCGACCAGATCCATAGTCCAAGCGCAAACAGTGCTGCGGCAATAATCAGTTTATCCATAGTGTAGAGTTGAAGCTTGCTGTCCTTCAGTCTTCAAAATCAATCCGGATGGTTTCAAAACGTACCCGCCCTTCCTGAATGGCTTGAGCAATTGCCATCTGGCCTTTGGTCAGACGTGCACCCCCACTTTTAATATCAATCAACACCACTTCAATATCTTCAGCCAGCCCTTCACCATCACGAAAATCGGTATAACCATCAAAGACCACATAATCCACCGGATCACCTAAAAATTTGGCATCACTAGGCAGATATTGAAACTCTGGCATGATCGGTGCCAACTGCTCGGCCATTTTGCCTTTGAGTACCGCGCGACTGGTATTCACACTGCGTTTTTGTGCAGCAACTAAAGCTTGCTGATGTTCCAGCTCCAGCTCGGCAATATATTGTTCATATTCTGCTTTAATTCGACCATTTCGCGTCTGGCCCAGAATCAGGGTAGTTAAAACCACTCCAATACAGGCACCAATCAGCATAGCCATTCCAATGGACATTCAATCTTCCTAATCTGCTTTATTTTGCTGCCTACCTTCGACTGAAGTTGAAAGGGTCTGCCATCCAGTAAGCCTGCAAAGAATGATATGCTAGGCGGGAGCAGAATTAAATCATCCAAGGTCATGAAAACTATTTTAGTTGCAAATCAGAAAGGCGGCTGTGGTAAAACCATTACTGCAATTAGCCTGGCAGCTGCCCTGGCACAAAAGGGTTATAGAGTTGCTCTGGCTGATGCGGACAGCCAGAAATCGACCTTGCAATGGTTGAAACATCGCCCAAAAGATGCCGCGCCGATTCAGAGTCTGGACTGGCGAAATGCCAAATCGATTGGGGATGCGCCTAAAAACTTGGAATATCTGATCATCGATGCACCCGGAGCGCTGAATGAAGATCATGCCGAGCAGTTAATCAGTGAAGCAGATGCCATCATTACCCCGCTGCAGCCTTCATTTTTTGATATTGATTCTACGCGCCGTTTTCTCAAGCACTTGCAGGACATTAAACGCATCCGTAAAGGCAAGGTTGAAATTCTGCTCCTCGCCAACCGCACCAAACCTAATGCAGCCAGCAATCAGGACATTCAGCAGTTTTTCAATAAAATTGATCAGCAACCGGTTGCCTGGATTTCTGAACGTGTACCCTATAGCCGACTGGCCATGCAAGGCCTGTCTATTTTTGACAAACAGCAGAAGATGTACCGGGAATTACAGGATCAATGGCAACCTTTATTGAATGCCATTATTGACGATCCAAGCCAATGGTTCTAGTTCTGTTATTTTTGCCTCTTCTTTTTATTCTTAGGAAAATAATCGTACTACTTCCTGTACTATCGTTTTCGATCGCTTTTTTTTCAGTTAATATGCCTGACATGACCTAAAAAAATGAGCTTCTAAATTCAGTGCAACAATACGCGCCCACACTACAAAAAGTCTTATTATTTGGACTGTTTTTCATTCTGATTTTTCTGAGTTTTCACATACTCAAGTATTTCATCATTCCTGTAGTTTGGGCAGCCATTATTGCGTACATGACCTGGCCGTTGTATCAGTCGATCTTAAGAATGAGTGGCAATCGGCCGACACTGAGTGCGACTATTATGATTCTGGGTGTGATTCTGGTGTTTGGTCTACCTTTTATTTTTGCCATTTTTATGCTGCAGCACGAAGGTCGGAACCTGTATTTTGAATTGCAAAAACAGGTATTCTCAGGTCATCTTAGCGTTCCAGATTTTATTCGCGGCCTACCACTTGTAGGTAAGGAAATTACCCGTACCCTGAATGAGATTAATGCCGATCCAAACAGCATTGCACAAACTATTTCGGTCTGGATTCAGGGTCATCTGAATTACGGTAAAGTTGTACTGAATGAAATCAGTAAAAATGTCTTCAAGCTGTGTTTTGCCGTACTGTCGTTATTCTTCTTCTACCGTGATGGTCATACCATTCTGAATCAGGTGCGTAAAGCCTTTGAGATGGTAGTCGGTCCACGTATTCACCATTATCTGGCGACAATTTCAGATACCACACGTGCGGTGGTCTATGGGGTAGGCTTAACAGCAATTGCCCAGTCTTTGCTGGCAGGTATCAGCTATTTCGTGGCTGGTGTACCGAACCCGATGGTACTGACCATTATCACCTTCATCTTTGCCTTAATTCCTTTTGGCCCTCCCGTTGCTTATGGTGCAGTTTCGCTATGGCTGTTCTCGCAAGGACAAACCATTGAAGCCGTTGGCGTCATGGTCTGGGGTGTCTGTATTGTGAGTACAGCGGACAACGTGATTCGTCCACTGGTCATTTCGGGTGCAACACAGATTCCATTCCTGCTGATTATGTTTGGTGTTTTGGGTGGTATTGCCAGCTTTGGTCTGGTTGGTGTCTTTATTGGACCGGTGATTCTGGCCGTACTACTGGCCATCTGGCGTGAATGGCTGCATGAAAGCAACCTGAACGAACCTTTGATGATGCCTAAAGCCACTATGGCGCATGAGGTTGAACCGAAGAAAAAATTCCGTCTGCGCCGTAACAAGGCACCGAAATCACAAGACTGACTGGCTTAAACAAATTAAAACATTTAAGTACTGATTTTCTATAGTGCTTTTGGTCTTGCTCTGTTTCAATAGATTCCGAAAAGCAGAATAAAGATCAAGGTGTGATAATTATGTCTTCATTATTTAAACTTACAGCTTTGTGCGCAGTCAGTGCCGCACTTTTTACCGGTTGCGCTTCAACCTCTACTTCGACTGAAAATGTTAAAACCGTGACCCTGAATGCAGTTTCTGCACAGGGCGTCGGTGAATCGATTGGTACCGTATTATTGAGTGACAGCCCGGCTGGCTTGGTGATTCGTACTAATCTGAAACAGCTTCCTGCGGGTGAGCGTGGTTTCCACATTCATGAAAATGGTTCATGTGCACCTGCCATGAAAGACGGCAAGATGGGCGCAGCACTGGCTGCAGGTAGCCATTACAATCCAAATCAGGCTCCACATCACGGTACGCCAACAACCGGTCATCTCGGTGATTTACCCGCATTGAAAGTTAATACAGATGGAACTGCACGTGTCACCCTGCTTGCGCCACGTCTGAAACTGGCTGATGTTCAGGGTCGTGCGATTATGGTACATGCCGGTGGCGACAATTATTCTGACAACCCATTACCATTGGGCGGTGGCGGTGAACGTATTGCCTGTGGTGTGATCTGATTTATTACAGATGATTAGCATTCAAAAACGGGCTTCTTGCCCGTTTTTTAGTAGACATTTCTTCTGAAATAGGCGCTTAAATTGCATTTAAAACCGGCAGTCAAATACCACGGATCATATTCTTGTGAATAGCTCAGATTCCATGTTACATCCTCTTCATCACATACTTAAAAAAGCCCTGTTGCCTTTTCAGTCCAGTGCCTTGATGACTTACTGTTTGCAGATGTTTATTGTGCTTTCAGGGACGACTTTCGGTCTAAAACTTCTCGGCTATGAGACCTTGATTGTTCCGGTCACTTTAGGAGCAATTGCCACTGCCCTGACCGATTTTGATGACCGTTTAAGTTTAAGGCTACGCAATCTGGGGCTGGTCATGCTGCTGTTTTTTGCAGTCAGTAGCATGCTGGAATTTCTGCATCCCTATAAAATCTGGTTTTCGCTCTGGTTATCACTTTCTAGTGCTGTATTTATCTTGATGGGTGCTTTGGGACAGCGTTATGCCACTATTTCTTTTGGCACTGTATTGCTGTCCATTTACACCATGTTTGGCTTGGGAGAATATGGACACTGGTATGAGCAGCCGCTTTATTTTGTAGTTGGGGTGGTGTGGTATGGCCTGACTTCTATCCTATTTTATCTGATTCGTCCAACTTTACAGGTTCAGGAAAATCTGTCCATCAACCTGCAACAGATGGCGGAGCTTCTATCGACCAAAGCCAAATTATTTGATCCCGATAATCAGAATAATGTCGAGCCGCTGCTCTACGAGCTTTCCTTAAAAAATACTCAAGTGATTGAAAGCTTTAACCGTACCAAAGATTCTTTACTGACCCGACTCAAAGCCTCGCGTCCGAATCATAAGACCATTTACTGGCTGAACCTTTATTTTCTGACTCAGGATATTCATGAGCAGGCAACTGCCAACTATCTGCATTATGAGCAGATTCACCAGCATTTTAGCCGTACCGATCTGATTTTTCGCATTCAGAAAAATTTTCACTTGCAGGCACTTGCCTGTCAGCAGCTGGCTGCTTGTGTACTGCGTAATGAAACCTATCAACTTCCTGAACAGCATCAGCTGGCACTCAAAGCATTAGAAGCCTCCATGCAGGACTGGATTGCCCAGCATCCACAGAATATTGAGGTAAAAAACTTACAGCTCATTCTGAGCAATCTGCTCAGTGTGCATGAACAGCTGCAACATTTGCAGGATAAACAAGCCATTTACCGTCCGGATTATCCAAAGCATTTTGATGATTCCAGCCTGTTTGATGATGACCTGCGTGGACCCGCAGATTTCTGGCTGAAATTAAAACCCCATTTGGGACCACAATCGGCGCTGTTTCGTCATGCGGTGCGGATCGCTTTGGTCTTTCTGGTTGGCTATGCCATTTCTCTATTGCCCTTTGCCAAAAATGGCTACTGGATATTGCTGACCAGTCTGTTTGTCTGCCAGATCAGTTATTTCGCTACCAAAAGCCGTTTAAAACTGCGGACTTTAGGTACATTGCTCGGTGTCATTTTAGGCATCCCGATCCTGTATTTTGTACCAAGTATTGAAGGCCAGTTGCTGCTTACTGTGATTTTCGGTGTCGGTTTTTTCTATTTGCGTTCCAAGAAATATGCCATGGCCACGTTGATGGCAACCTTGGTGGTACTGCTGATTTTCAATCTGAAAGGCGCTGGCTATGCAGTCATTCTGCCACGCATTATCGATACCCTGATTGGTTGTCTGATTGCCTGGCTGGCGGTCAGTTGTATCTGGCCGGACTGGAATTTCCGGAATATTTCTAGCAATATTAAAAAGTCTTCCCAAGCGACGCTGAACTATTTACTGGCTATTCTGGAGCAATATCAGCATGGCAAAAATAACAGTATTGCTTATCGGACAGCGCGTCGTTTGGCCCACAATGCCCAGATTGACCTTTCCAATATGATTTCGAGTCTGAGTACCGAACCGAATCCAGATCCAGTGCTAATTCGCAATGCCTTTCGCTATCTGGTTTATAGTCACAGTCAGCTCAGTTATATTTCCGCATTGGGTAGCCATCGCGAACAGGTATCTGATCCACAAATTTTGCAACTGCTATCTGCCTGTCAGCAGACTTTAACCTCTGCCCTATCAAATCCTGAAAATGTACCGCAGCAGAACATTCAGGACCAACTGGCAGAAATCCGGCAGCTGAGTCAGCAGGAGCATATTTCCACCCACCTGCTGCTAGTACTTAAACAGATCAGTTTGTTACTGGAAACCTTGCCTGAATTATTGTCTTTAAGGCAGCAGTTACTGGCGGTTGAAATAAAATAACCAAGCAGATTACTAGGATATAAGTATCTAAAATAATTAATTTTATTCTATAAATTTCTTTTGCTTAAATCGGCAGATTGGGTACACTCAAGCCTGATTGAATAGAACATAGAAGAGTGAGTGCGCGTGAATATTAAAACTTTACGTCTGGTTGGATTGCTTGAAGGTATTTCATTTCTGTTGCTGTTATTTATTGCCATGCCGGTCAAGTACATGATGGATAACCCGATTCTGGTGAAATATATCGGCATGGGTCACGGCGTACTTTTTGTGCTTTTTCTTGTGGTGTTATTTGCTGTCTGTGAAAAACAGAAATGGTCTCTGAGTATGTTTATTCTGGGCTTGATCGCGTCAATTCTGCCGTTTGGACCATTTATCTTTGATATGAAATTAAAGAAGTTGGAGCAGCCGGCTGAAGCTTAACTTTTGGATTCTAATTATTATTAAATCCATCATGGACGTTTTCTCTCCTTTTAGGAGATAAGCAGCACTGCTGCGCAAGGGTGAGGTTATTTTATTAATATTTCCCTCTCTCTAACTCTCTCCCATAGGGAGAGAACATTCAATACATTTATTTGAGGCACATAAAGTAAATAGCTTCATTCGATTAAACATTTAAAAGGAAGGAATTCTTCTAAAACTCCCCTCGCTCTTTTCTTTCCAGCATCACCTGTTTTAGCTGCATACGTGGCAAGCTAAACCAGAGTGCAATTAAAATAAACGAGGCGCCGCAATAAGCCAAAAGATCAAAAGCTTCATAAGCAATTCTGACCACTTCAATCACGATAAAGAAACTCAGCATCATCAAGATAGATACCGTTGCCGCAACCGTGCCTTTAGACACTTCAGATGACATCAGCGCAAAACGGTACAATACTGAGAAGCTGATCCCTTCACCCAGACTGATGCAAGTGGTACCGATAATCAGACAATGCAGAAAATAGTCTGGAATCAATATTCCCACTAACAACAAAATGGTTCCGAACAGCATCAATGGCACACCCAGCATTACTGTTTTACCGAGCGGCATCTTGTCGATAATTTTTAGCAGAATGATATTGCCCAGAATCAGGCCACCCAATACCGGAAACTGAGCCAAGCCATATTGCATGCTGCTCAAGCCTAGTTCTTCAACCAGAATCACGGGAGATAATGCAATCCATAGCATCAATGGCAAGCTCACCAGCGGTAATGCCATGGTCATGATCACGAAACGCTTATTTTTCAGGACCTGCTTAAAGTCATCGATAATATAGCTGAGTGGCTGTTTGGGAATACTGATATTCGGATTCGGCATCTTCGCTTTTAGTCCAAACCAGCTCAGAAATGCCAGACAGGCAATGCCGATAAAACCCCAGTGCCATGAGACATGGTCAATCATAAAGGCACCGACTACTGGCCCTAAAAGTGGTGCCAGCAAGGAAACATTGGCCATAAGTGCCATGACTTTAATGGCATCGCGTTCTTCAAAACTTTCCTGAATCGCGGCATAACCCACAGCAGCAATAAAGGACAAGCCAAAACCTTGTAAAAAGCGCAGGAACAGGAAGCTTTGAATATTCGGTGTGAGTAAAATCGCCAGACAGCAGATTACAAAAAATGCTACGCCACCCAGCAGGACTTTTTTACGGCCTAATCGGTCTGATAAGGGTCCTAAAATTGCGGCAACAAATGCCCCACCTAACAGGAAAAAGGACATAGAAGATGGTGCCCAGGAACTGCTTACGCCAAAATCACGGGTAATGGCCAACATGGCCGGCTGGATCAGGTCATTACAGATATAGACGGAGAATTCAAACAGTACCAGTGCCAGAGGAAACATCAGTGTGGCACTGGTCAGTTTTTGGGTCTGGATATTTTGCATGGGAGTTGTTATTGCCAGTTTGTCCGTTAATAGCAGACCGAACTTTATCTAAAATAGAGAAGAATAATTTTAGCAGAGTACTATTTTTAAATCCGTTCTCTTTTTGAAGGGTCTAATCAAAATATTATATTTTTCTCTTTCTGAATTAACCTCAAATCATCCGGTTCATAAGCACGAGTGAAAAACTAAAAATTAAAAGAATTTATAGCTCTTCCAAGTTAATTCAATAAATATTATATACTTATGATAATTAAGTAAATTATACAGTATTCCAGTCTTGAAACCATTTTTCTTTTCTAGAATCTTCAAAAGGAAGAAGTTGTTCTACTAACTCTATAATCAGTTGATCAATATCTTTTGCTATCGAATATCCTAAAGTTATTTTTGAAATACTCCCACTTTTTAATTGGTCACTACAGTCCAATCTAGAGTAATGATAGTTGGCCCTATCCGTAATAAGTTTATCAATATAATCAATATGCCCTTCTGCTGAAAAATGGTCTTGAGGAAAAAACCTTACCAAACTTAACCAACAGAATCTTAAGAACCATATTAAATCTTCATTACCTTTCATTATATTAAGCGTGATGCCACTATCCCAATTAACATGACAATTTAAATAGACTTCTCTTTTCAGAGCGGGTAAAGAAAAAATAAAAATTTTATCTGCCTCTAGTTCATTATCTTTCTCACGATACAATAATTTTTCTCGTAGGATTTTTTCTGATTTTATTTTATCGTAGTTAGTATGAAACCTATTTAAGTAGAATAGTGAAAGTGAAGCTAAAAATCCCCCAATAACACCAATTGTGGCGGCTAATATATTTGAGTCCATTAATTCCTCTTTTCTAAAACAAAAAAGCGCATCAACAAGATACGCTTTTAACGAAGTTTTGTTTAAAGATCAAACATTATTATGGACAGACTGCTTTCTGGAAAGTTTTGGTATTTGAACCACGTACACATTGATAGAGCTTCTCAGTATTGTGCATTTTCCAGTTCTTCTCTTCTTTTCTGAAATGATAAATGGTCTGAATTGATCTCACCGAATCATCCATCAGACCTGTTTCAGTCACTTTCACCTGTCCAACCGTCGGTGACTCAACACGATTAAAGAACTGACGAATCTCGACTGTTGCCAGTTCTTCACGCAGGTCAGGCCTCATTTTAAGCACCTGATCCAAAGGTGTATCTGAAGAAGACTGCACTCTTGCAATCACTTTTTGGGTGGTTGTACAACCTGATGTCATCACACCCAGACCTAAAATTGTAACCGCCAATAACCGTAACATATTGTTTAACCCAGATTATCTTTATTATGCAGAAATTATCATGCCGGGCTTTTCAGCTTAACGCTATTTAGACTCTGTAAGTCCAGTTACAGAGCAATAAAAAAAGCGCACCTTTCGATGCGCTTTTGTAAATCTATTCTGATTAAAGATCGAATAGTTTGCCTGGGTTCATAATGCCATTTGGATCGAACACTTTTTTCAAGGCTTTCATGTATTCGATTTCTTCAGCTGAACGGGTGTATTCAAGATAAGGTTTCTTGGTCATACCCACACCATGTTCCGCAGAAATTGAACCGTCATATTTTTTCACGGTATCAAATACGTACTTGTTCACGACTTGGCATTTCGCAAAGAATTCATCTTTGGCCAGGTCAGCCGGTTTCAGGATATTCAAGTGCAGGTTACCGTCACCGATATGACCGAACCAGCAGATTTCGAAGTCTGGGTAGTTTTCATTCACGATCGAATCGATTTCTTTAATGAATGCCGGTACGTGAGTGATCAGTACAGAGATGTCATTTTTATACGGAATGAATGGAGCGATTGACTCAGAGATGTCTTCACGCAGACGCCATAGGCTATGTACTTGCTCAAGACTTTGGCTCATCACGCCATCCAGCACCCAACCCTGTTCCATACAGTGCTCGAAGATTTCCATCGCCTTGTCCATAATTGGCTCAAACGGCGCTTCAAATTCAAGCAATACATAGAATGGACATTCAGTTTCAAATGGACGCTGTACGTGACCATTGGCCAGTACTTTTTGCATCGCCAGCTCACCGAAGAACTCGAATGCAGTCAGGTCGATTTTTGCCTGGAATGCATGTAACACTGGCATGATCGCATCAAAATCAGGTACGCCCAGTACCAGCACTTGCAGGTCTTGTGGCTGACGCTCAAGTTTGATTTCTGCTTCAGTGACTAAACCTAAAGTACCTTCACCACCGATGAACAGGTGTTGTAACGCATAACCAGTCGCGTTCTTGATCATGCCCTTGTTCAGACGCAGTACATCACCTTTACCAGTCACCACAGTCAGGCCAAGCACCCAGTTACGGGTCATGCCGTATTTGATCACTTTAATTCCGCCAGCATTGGTTCCGATGTTCCCGCCGATCTGGCTTGAACCAGAAGAGGCAAAATCTACCGGGTAATACATGCCCTGCTCTTCAGCATAGTTTTGCAGCTGTTCAGTCACCACACCGGCCTGTACGCGCACCATACGGTCTGCCGGGAAGAATTCCAGAATCTGGTTCATCTTGTCCATGCTCACCACAATCTCACCATTCGCAGCGACAGCGCCTGCAGAAAGACCTGTACGACCACCTGATGGAGTCACTGCAACATTGAACTGGTTGGCAAGCTTCACAATTGTTTGAACCTGTTCAGTCGAAGATGGGAAAACGATGACCGATGGGTTTGGATCAAAGTGTTTGGTATGATCACGACCCCAATTCTGGAGGCTGTCCGCATCAGTTTTAATACGGTTTTCACCCACAATTGCAGTCAATTGGGTCAATAACTCTGGGGTTAAAGCGACTGGAGCATTCATCGTTTGCAGACCTAGCATGAATTAAACAAGAGAGACCTCGCCGGTTTATTTGTATATTTTTCAGGCATTAAAACCTGTATACAAAGCAGGCGAAACATGATGATTAAAGCACCAAAACTGGCAGCTTAAACAGCATGGCGCAATATTATAAGCTATTTTTGGGGCTTTCCCTTAAAAAATGACAATTTTGATAATATACCTTTGAAAATGATAGTTTAATTCAACCAGTTCTATCATTTTCACTACTATCACTTGCAAAAATAGCTGATATTGTAGTCATCAAGGAAATGTATAACCGCCCCATTCCTGTGCTATTATACGGCGACTAAATTTGGCCTTTGTAGCGGAGCCGTAATGAGCCAACATCTATCTCTACCTAAAGATAAAATCCGTTTTCTATTGTTAGAAGGCGTTCACCAGAACGCAATCGACACATTGAATGCAGCTGGATATACCAATATCGACTATCGCAAAACAGCGCTTGAGGGTGAAGCACTGAAAGAAGCGATTAAAGATGCACACTTCATTGGTATCCGTTCCCGTACTCAGCTCACTGAAGAAGTGTTTGAAGCTGCGAACAAACTGATCGCGGTAGGTTGTTTCTGTATCGGTACCAACCAAGTGAATCTGGATGCAGCAATGCGTCGCGGTATTCCGGTATTCAACGCACCGTATTCAAATACACGTTCAGTTGCTGAACTTGTACTTGCTGAAGCGATTCTTTTGCTTCGCCGTGTACCTGAAAAATCTACAGATACACATGCAGGCGGCTGGAACAAATCTGCTGTAGGTTCGTTTGAAACTCGTGGTAAGACTTTAGGTATCGTTGGTTACGGTTCAATTGGTTCACAACTTTCTGTCCTTGCTGAAAGCCTAGGTATGAAAGTAATCTATTTCGACACAGTGACTAAATTACCACTCGGTAATGCACGTCAGGTCGGCACAATGGGCGAACTTCTTGCAAATGCCGATGTTGTTTCTATTCACGTTCCTGATGTTCCGTCTACACGTAACTTCATGACCAAAGAACAATTCGCGCAAATGAAAGAAGGCTCAATCTTCATCAATGCGGCACGTGGTACATGTGTTGTGATCGAAGATCTGGCTGAAGCGTTGAAATCTGGCCACCTTGCAGGTGCTGCGGTTGACGTATTCCCGAAAGAGCCGAAAGCAAATGGCGAAGAATTCGTTTCTCCATTACGTAACATTCCAAATGTGATCCTGACTCCACACGTGGGCGGTTCTACGATGGAAGCTCAGGCAAACATCGGTCTGGAAGTTGCTGAGAAATTTGTAGCTTATTCAGATAAAGGTATGACGCTTTCTGCGGTGAACTTCCCAGAAATTGCGCTTCCATTGACTGAAGGCAAACACCGTCTGCTTCACATCCACAAAAACATCCCGGGTGTTCTGTCTAAGATTAACAATCTGTTTGCTGAACACGGCATCAACATCTCTGGTCAGTCTTTAATGACCAAAGGTGATGTAGGTTACCTCGTAATGGATGTAGATGCGACTGCATCTAAAGAAGCACTTGATACGCTACACGAAGTTGAAGGCACGATTCGCGTACGCGTATTGTTCTAATTCAACTACTGAAAAAACCGCAGGCATCGGTCTGCGGTTTTTTTTATTTTTTAGGGATTTATTTTCCCTGAGTACAGTCCGCGCCTGTGCGCCGTATTCGATTACTTCGAAGCCAAATTTAGTCATGCCAGATTTTAAAATTGCACCAATGGTGCAAGCGCCACTGATTTTGCTGATCGCCATGATCAGCATGCAAAGCAGTGGCTCCTTTGCCAAATATCTGTTTGGCCAGTTCCCAATCCTGACCGTTTCAGCCATGCGCCTGCTCTTAGGTGCAGCCGTGTTGGCGTTGATTTTTAAAATCTGGCAAATCAATTTCCGTCAGGTGAAATGGTCAGCGATTATCAGTTATGGCATCGCGCTGGCTGGCATGAATATGCTGTTCTATCTGGCGATTGATCGCCTGCCACTTGGTATTGCAGTTTCTTTTGAATTTATTGGGCCCTTAAGTGTTGCGCTTTTTCATGCCCGGCAGAAGTTTGATTTCATCTGGGTCGGACTGGCAATTCTAGGGCTGGTGCTGCTGTTTCCCTTTGATCAGGCCGTACAGCCACTTGATCCGATTGGTATTCTATTTGCCTTGAGTGCAGGTGCCTGCTGGGCACTGTATATCGTCGCGGGACAGAAGCCTTCCGGGGTTTCCGGCAACCATACCGTGTGCTTAGGCATGTTTGTCGGCATGCTGGTACTGATGCCAATTGCACTCTTTGCAGGAATGCCAGCTCATACTTTTGAACCAATCAGCCTGATGTACTTTTTAGCTCTGGCAATATTGGCCAGTGCACTGCCCTTTACCCTGGAAATGATTGCACTTAGAAATTTAACCGCTTTGAGTTTTGGAACCTTGATGAGTCTGGAACCTGCAATTGCAGCATTTTCCGGTTTTATCTTTTTGGGTGAAACTTTATTATGGACCCAATGGCTGGCATTAGGCACAATCATTAGCGCTTCAATTGGCTGTACGGTGATCACACAAAGAAGAAAGCATTAAATAAAAAAGGCGCTCAAGCGCCTTTTTTAATAACCTATTTAATTTTAGCGTGGCGCTGCATCTTTAATAGCTGTATTTAATGCAGTAGCTGCTGTCACATTATAGCCATCACATGCCGAAGCAAGATGGTCATACAGGTAATCTGTCCATTTGAGCATTAGAGGAGTTGCACCCTCTTCCCTTAAGTTATCCAAGGCAGCTTTTCTTGCTTGAGCAATATAATCGGCGTGATCAATATGTTCCCCATGTTCCGAGAAAGTACTTGAATAAATTCCACCCTGATATTCGATCGCACCAAAGTATTTGTAATATTGCTGCGCATCGTCTTTATATTCGGCCTTTTTAAATTTCAGATTAGCCATCGTGCCATCTAAAATGGTTTTCGCCATCTCTTGAACAGACTCGCCTGTCTGCCATTCAGCCAATGTACGATAGTCAGTTTTGATATCCGGATCAAATTCAATAAATTCTTCCTCAGGATGCTCCGCCAGAATACGGAAACATTTAGATCCGTTCGGGAAAGTACGCGCCTTCTGCAAGCCGACAAAATTAGTAGCAAACTGATTGTAATATTTACGTTCAGCATCGGTAGTATCAGTATTAAAGAAAACTCTGGTTTCGGTATCGTCATACATCTTCACGACAGCAATATTGGTACGTTCAGTTAAGGCTTTACCTGACAGGTCGTACCACTCCAGGTGTCGATGATTGCTGATGTTATTTTCCGGAATAGTGACGGGACGACTAGTAAATTGTTCAGAAGTATTTTCCAGTACTTTTTCCAGTTTATAACCTAATGCTGTACGGGCACGATCTGCAGGGAATACGCCTTTCTCTGTAACATAAATTGGGAAAGTCATGTCTTCATCAAGATCATATTCAGTATCAACAGCCCGGTTATCATCTACATACAAGATGCCGTCAGTAATTTTATTTTTATGACTGGCCAATAGAAGCTTTTCCGACTCCATATCTGAAGCATCAATATTCGGTAGGTTGAACTGATAGGTATAGAATTCTGAAATTGTATCTGATGTTCCATCACCATTATCTGGAGTTCCAGGATTGCTCGGATTACCAGGATCGGTTGGGGTGGGTTGACCTGCGACTGGCTCGTTATTATCAGAATCAGAGCCACCACATGCAGTCAGCATAAGGATCAAGACAGCACAAGAGAGTAATCTTAATTTCATTATTATCTACCTTATTATTTTTTCATCATTTTATTTTTCATTGTTATTTTAAAGTTGACCCAAACCATGAGGTCTAAGCCATTTTAATAAATATAAAATTAAGATCAAATTAAAAATTGATTAATTTGNNCACTGATCCAAAATCCGCTTCGCATTCACAAAATATTCTTCTGCCCTACTCATCAAAAATTAACCAGTTTGATATACTTCCGCTTTCCTCTGTATCTCGATTATACCCTTCTGGTATAAGTAGTTTCTCCCATGCCAAACGTCCAACTTCTTGCTGTGTTGTACATGGTTCTCTCCATGACTTCATACCAGATCAGTGCATCCTTCGCCAAGCAACTTTTTCTGGTGCTTGACCCGATCACCGTCACTATTTTAAGACTCTGCTTTGCCGCCATTATTGTCTGTGTCATGTTCCGTTCCTGGAAAGTTATTCGACGTTTACAATTCCTGAAATGGCGGGATCTGCTCTGCTATAGTGCTTCTCTGGGCGTGATGAATATCCTGTTCTATATGTCGCTTGGGAAACTCCCGCAAGGAATTGCAGTCGGACTAGAATTTATTGGCCCACTAGGCTTGGCCTTAATTTCGATTCAGAACCGCAAGGATTATGTCTGGGTGTTACTGGCAATTTTAGGCATTGTGCTGATGGTGCCATGGGGGGAAGCCAATAGCAGTAACTTTGACCTGCTTGGTGCAGCGTGTGCCCTAGGAGCTGGCCTCTGCTGGGCCCTATATATCTATTTTGGGCAACGCGTGGTACAACAAAATATCGGGATGCATGCACTGACGATTGCCATCAGTATTTCAGCCCTGTGTTTGCTACCAATCGGACTATATAACAACGCCTCTGCTTTGATTGATACTCAATATTGGGGCAAGGCCATTACCATTGCAGTACTGGCAACCGCCATTCCTTATGCACTGGATTTAAAAGCGCTCCAGCACTTGAATAAAACCAGTTACGGCACGCTTTCCAGTCTTTCTCCAGCTCTGGCAGCACTAGTAGGTTTTATCTTGCTGGATGAAAAAATTACGTTACTTCAAACGGTCGCACTGGTTTGTATTATGCTGGCTTCAGTTGGCGTGACTATGCGGGAAGCACGGCAGCAATATAAAACCCGGAAAATAGAAAGCTGAATAAATAAAAAAAGATGGCACTCTGGCCATCTTTTTTTATCATGAAAATTTGAATTTCAATATTAGCTTTTAACCAGCATGTCTTTTTTCATTTCTTTATAACGCTGATATTCAGTTTTGTACTGATCCGCTAAAGCCTGTTTTTGTTCATCTCCCAGAATTTTCCCGGCCTGCTGGAAGAAAGCATGCTCTTCTTCTTTCAAATGATGATGAACCTTATCTGAGAGTCTCTTGGCAATTGCAATCCAGCTAGGGCTACTAAATTCGGTTTCAGTCAGTTCCTCAATCATTTCATCCATTTCATGATGTTCTGCCAAGGCGTGACGGGTAATATTCAAGCCGGGATCTGTCATCATCAAGGGAATATAAAAGTAACGGTCTTCTGCCGTTTCATGCGCAAACAGTTCATTCTTCAGCTGCTTGAACAACTCACGACGTTCCGGTGAATCCCCCGAAGTTTGCAGTAATTTTTCTGCCAGATCACGCTGGATTTCATGACTTTCCCTTAATGCTTCAAAAATGGTGGTCATGTAATTGTTCTCCTGTTTTTGCCATGCCTTTGCTCCAGCATAGAGTGAAACCGGCAAATGGTCAGGAATATTTATAAGGCGAATTTGTATAAAAAACTTTAATATTGAGAATAGTTTACATCTATTTTTAGGCTAAAAACATCTGATAAGCCATACGGCAAATCAGCAAACTGACCAGGATCAGAAACAGAATCCGGATAAAACCGCTGCCATATTTAAAGGCCAGTTTAACTCCTAATAGCGAACCGCAAATATTCGCAGCCGCCATCATGGCACCGACTAGAAACAGCACATGACCTGTAGGAATAAAGAAACTCAGTGCCGCAAGATTGGTAGTGAAATTGGCAATTTTCGATAAAGCTGAGGCATGCAAGAAATCCACACTCAGATAACGAATAAAGAAAAAGATAAAGAAACTGCCTGTGCCTGGACCAAAAATTCCGTCATAAAAACCGATGGCCAGACTGCCTAATGCTGCCAATATCAGCATCTTTTTATTCAGCTTTTGCTCAACGTGTACCCGACCAAACTGCTTTTTCATGAATGTATAGATTGCAATCACGATCAGCATGATCAGCACAAAAGGCTTGAGAATATCCACCGGAATCAAGGTGACACTGGCTGCTCCAATAAATGAGCTAATAAAGCTACACAGCGCAATTACACCAAGTAAAACCCATGGCAGTTTGACCTGTCTAAGATAGGAAAAGGCTGCCGAGCCTGTACCAAAAATGGAGGCCAGCTTGTTAGTGCCAAATACTGTGGCGGGTTGCAACTGCGGCAGGCTACTCATAATTGCCGGGATTTGGATCAAACCGCCACCACCAACGGCAGCATCAATCGCTCCTGCCATAAAGGCAAAAAGTACCAGACTGAGGATAATCTCGATGTCCATTGTTATTCAACGCGACTAGAGATTAAGAACACGTTTGGGTACCAGACGTTTTTTATCCGTGATTTCAGCCAGGCCTAAGCATTTCTCACCATCAAAGACCAACACCTGTGGCTCTGCCGGATGGTCGATATTACTTTCCATACCCCGGCTAAAATATTCTGCACGGCCTTCCGGTGCCTGAATCTGCGGGAAATGCTGTACCGGTGCATAAGCTGGCAGTAATAGTGCTTCACGTTCTGCCTCAGTCAAGCTTTCCAGATATTCAATGGTATAGCTGGGGATAAGGTCAAAATGACCAGTTTGAATCCGGTGCAGATAAGTCAGATGACCATAAGTACCAAGTGCTTTGGCAATATCTTCGCCGAGTACCCGGATATAAGTGCCTTTGGAACAGGTTACATCCAGCGTAATGCTATTTTCAGTAAAAGATAAAAGCTCAATTGCATAAATGGTTATTGGACGTGCTTCACGTTCGATTTCAATGCCCTTACGCGCCAGCTCGTACAGCGGACGACCTTCTTTTTTCAGAGCCGAATACATCGGTGGTACTTGCTGGATCTCACCAACAAACTTGGCAATTGTCTCCTGAATCAACTCTTCATTCAGTTCAGGGACTGGTTTTTCCAGCAGAACTTCCCCTTCGACATCACCTGTGGTGGTGCTATGTCCTAGAAAAACTGTAGTCTGGTAACGCTTGGTTGAATCCAGCAGATAATGCGAAAACTTGGTCGCCTCACCCAGACAGATCGGTAAAAGACCGGATGCCAATGGATCTAGTGCACCAGTATGTCCAGCTTTTTGCGCACGATATAACCAGCGTACTTTTTGCAATGCAGCATTCGAGCTGATGCCTAGAGGCTTATTTAATAGAAATACACCGCTGATATGACGACGCTGAATTTTAGGAGATGAGGATTTCATGGCAAAAAGTCAGACATTTTATAAATTGGCGCAATGGTAAAACCCCTGCCAATTATTTACAACTTTTCTACAGCATATAAGGGGCAATATCTCCTATCCTGCCGAATGCAAAATTTAAAATAATCCGATAATTAAAATAAAGGTGCATAGGATATGCAGAAATATAAACTATGGATCGTGATTGCGCTCATTGTATTGTGCTTGATTACCCTGATTCTATGGCTAGCTCCTAGGGATGAAGCACAGGCACGTGTCTCAGGCCCGCAATCCACCAATGAAAGCAGCGCTCAACAGGCAGCAGCACTGGCTAATGGCCCCGTAAATAACATATTCCCGAGTCCAAGCCAGCAGGATACGGAAATTAATTGCCAGATGCAGATGGATGTCAGCAATCGCCTGATTGTCAATGAACAGACCCGTAACTGTTTTGAATATTTTATTACCCAGTACGGGGAAAAAACCCTCGAACAAATCCAGCGAGATTTTAAAGCTTATATTCAGCAGAATTATCAGGATCCTGCGCTCTCACAAGTCCTGGATCTTTGGGACCGTTATATCCAGTATCGTCAAGGTTTGGGAGAATTGACTCCACCTACAGGTTTGGATCAGGAAGATCCAGCTTACTACCGCAGTATCTATGCCAGCACCCAGAATATGCGTAAGCGCTTTTTCTCTGATTATGAAATTGAAGGACTGTTTGGCACTGAAGATACCTATCATGAATATACCTTAGACCGTATGGCAGTCATGGCGGATAAAAAATTGAGCGAAGCAGAAAAAGCCCAGAAACTAAAAGAACTGTTTGCCCAGTTACCGCAGGACTGGCAAGAAAACCTGGAGCAACTGAATAAACTGGAAGATCTACGCAAACTTACGGCTGATATTAAAGCGCGTGGTGGTTCTGCGGAAGAAATCCGTCAGATGCGACTGAATCTGGTCGGGCCTGAAGCAACCCAACGTCTGGAAAAACTTGATGATGAACGTGCGAATTGGAAATCCAGTGTGACGCGTTACTTGGGCGAGCGGGATAACATCCTAAAAAGTGGCCTGAGTGAAAATGCCAAACAGCAGGCAGTTGATCAGTTGCGTCAGAAACATTTCCAGCGCCCTGAAGAACGGCTCCGTGTAGGTACATTTGAACAGGTCCATGATCAGGGAGGGACCTTACCCTTTGCCAATTAATTTTCAGCTAAAATTGCTCATTGACGCCGTAGCTAAACAGTACTGCAACGGCGTCGAATATCTTCTCTTATTCCCTTTCTTTTTGTCTCATCTCTTATATAAAAACAGTAACGACAATCATCTATTTTGAGAGTTTAACAGAGCCATTTTCCTCTGAAAACCTTGATTTTCTTGGGTTGATTACTTTTTTTAACATTGTTATTTGTTTCTAACTATTTCAGCCTAAACATTCATCAATCTTAGATTTCAAGGAGTTAATAATAAAATACATACGTATATAAATTTCAAATTTATGTGCTCACAAGTGCTCACCGGGCGTGGCCCAAAATGACATGGAATTGGCTCATCAGCATGAAAAAATGCTTCTGCTTCAAAATAATAATTTTTGCACGTGATTGAAGATTAGGTCTGCACGATCGAGACATCCAACTTCAATATTTAACGCGCATCAATACTCCCGAGCAATGATTGCTTTTTATAACAATAAAATGAACAAAGGAACGGTTATGCGTACTTTTATTAAAACAACACAGATGCTGGCGCTTTCCTTGGCAGCAGGCCTCGGTTTTGGCTTTTCCACACAAACCCAGGCGGCAGCAAGTGCAATTCAGGTCACTGAAAAAGCCAAATCAGACTATGCCAAAACCAAATATCCCATTCTGATGGTACATGGCTGGCTAGGCTGGCAACGCATAGGTACCGATACCATTGGTTTAGATTACTGGTATCAGATTCTGCCGGATATGGCTCGTAATGGCTCGACCGTGTTTGCCACCCAGTTGTCGCCTGCCAATACCACGGCTCACCGTGGTGAACAGCTCATTCATCAGGTCGATGAAGTGCTGGCAATTACAGGGAAGGAAAAAATCAATCTTATTGGTCACTCACATGGAGGGCCGACAGTACTTTATGTAGCAGCAACTCGACCGCAGCAGATTGCATCCATTACAGGGGTCGCAGGCACCTATCATGGCTCTAAAGTGGCCGACGATATTCAGAACAATACCCTCACCCGTACTGCTTTCAATATTCTCGGTGATTATATTATTGGACCGCTCATTACACTGGGGCAGTTCAAACCCGAACTGGAAATTGATTTCGATGCATCCATGAAATCCCTGACCCAAACTGGCTCTAGCTCTTTTAATGCTAGCGTGGCCAAACAGATGGTGCAGGATGGTGTCTTAGCCTCCACAGAAAACTGTAATAAAAATCTGAAACCAAAAGACCGTAACGGTATCTATTATTATTCTTGGACCGGTGTGGCTCAAGCGACCAATGCACTGGATATCGATACCATCCTGATGCAGCTTGGCCCTCTATCTTATGGCAATAAAGACAATGATGGCATGGTCGCCCGTTGTAGTGCATTCATTGGTAAAGTGATTAATGACCAGTACAAGCTGAACCATACCGATCTGGCCAATATGATGTTTGGTCTTAAAGGCCTGTTTGCTCCAGATCCGGTGGCGATCTACCGTCAACATGCCAATCGTTTAAAACTTCAGAATCTCTAATTTTTATCGCCCTTATATCTACGGATATAAGGGTTTTTCGTTATTTTCACTTGAAAAAACTAAGGAGATAAAAAAACTTAAAACGCTGAATGGGTCAGCTTTCAAGCTGGCTATTCCCCACATTATGGCGAGGATCGCCTTAACACAACAACAAGAATGAGGAAATAATGATGAAATATGGAGTATTAACGGCAGGTCTGCTCATGGCAGCGACCTGTTTCACCGCTCATGCCTCCACTCAGGCCAGTCAGGTGACGGCGAAAGCCAGTTCACAATATGCCAAAACCAAATATCCGATTGTATTTTCACATGGTATGGCGGGTTTCATTCAGGTTGGCACTGATCAGTTTGGACTGGATTACTGGTATCAGATTTTACCTGATCTGGCCCGTAATGGTGCGAATGTCTGGGCGACACAAGTCTCCCCTTTTAACTCATCTGAAATTCGCGGTGAACAACTTTTGGAGCAGGTCAAGGAAATTGCCGCAATTACCGGTGCAGATAAAGTCAACCTGATCGGACATTCACATGGTGGCCCAACAATTCGTTATGTGGCCGGTTCAGAACCTAAGCTGGTGGCTTCATTAACCACAGTAGGTGCACCACACAAAGGTTCGCCGGTTGCAGACCTGATTCTAAAAGCTGAAGGGACTGCTATTGAAGCGCCACTGCTCGGTACGATAAATCTGGTTTCTAAAGCTATTACCTGGGCTCAAGGTCTGGACCCAAACTCTTATCCGCATGATTCACTTGCGGGTGGTAGCAGTCTAACCCTGGCAGGCTCTGCAAAATTTAATCAGAAATATCCAATTGGTATGCCAAGCACTGCTTGCGGTGAAGGTGCTTATAGCTGGAAGCATGCGGATGGGCAGATTTACAATTATTCATTCACAGGTGTAGGCCAAGTTACTAACCTGCTTGATCCTGACTCAGCACTTAAAGTCACTGCTTTGCTCATTGATGGGGGTAAAGAAAATGATGGCCTGGTATCACGCTGTAGCGCCAAGTTCGGTAAAACCATTCGTGATAACTACAACTGGAATCATCTAGATGAAGTGAATATGGTCCTAGGATTGAAAAACCTGTTTGCTCCAGATCCAGTAGATGTTTACCGTCAACATGCCAACCGACTAAAACTACAAGGTTTATAAAAAAATAGCGAGCATAAAAAAATGCGCCCAGAGGCGCATTTTTTGCTTTAAAGCAAGGCTAAAATTAACCTTGTTTACGAGCTGGCAACTTTTCACGAATACGTGCAGCTTTACCAGAAAGTTCACGTAGGTAGTAAAGTTTAGCACGACGAACGTCACCACGACGTTTAACTTCAATCTTAGCAACGATTGGAGAGTGAGTTTGGAATACACGCTCAACGCCAACACCGCTAGAAATTTTACGTACTGTAAATGCAGAGTTCAAACCACGGTTTTTCTTAGCAATGACAACGCCTTCGAACGCTTGTAGACGTTCACGGTCGCCTTCTTTTACTTTAACTTGGACAACTACTGTGTCACCTGGTGCAAAAGCTGGGATGTCTTGTTTAAGCTGAGCATTTTCTACAGCTTGTACTAAAGGATGCTTACCGCTCATGGGGTATCTCCAATATGTGCGAGTCAGAAGAGGTCTGATTATCGCTGGGTATAGAGGCTGAATCGCATAGACCCGATTGACTTTCTCTTTATGCTTGACCGCT
This sequence comes from Acinetobacter sp. UBA5984, assembly GCF_002429925.1. NCBI lineage: Bacteria > Pseudomonadati > Pseudomonadota > Gammaproteobacteria > Moraxellales > Moraxellaceae > Acinetobacter > Acinetobacter sp. UBA5984. The sequence continues at coordinate 57,565 of NZ_DJBE01000053.1, read as the reverse complement.
TCAATGCATAAAGAGCCTATTTAAGTACTTAATTTACATTAAGTAGTTTAGTTTGCTCGAAGCATAGCTTCTCGCCTTGCGCTCGGGTAAAGCAATGCTTTACTCACCCTCGCTCATCTTTTAGCCATTTCTTTTGCTGCTTAGTCAGTTCAACTTTTTCTACCAACTCAGGTCGGCGTTCCAAAGTGCGCTGATATCGCTGCAAAAACCGCCATTTCTCAATATTGGCATGATGTCCCGATTTCAAGATGTCCGGTACATCCATACCTTCAAAATGGTCTGGCTTGGTATATTGTGGGCAATCTAACAGACCATCCACAAATGAGTCTTGCACGTGTGATTGTTCATCTGACATTGCACCCGGAAGTCTCCGGATAATACTGTCCAATAACACCATCGCAGGGAGCTCACCACCCGACAACACGTAATCTCCAATCGACCATTCCTGATCAACATATTTCTGGATCAAACGCTCATCGACACCTTCGTAACGACCACACAATACAATCAATCCGTCATATTTAACGAAATTCTGTACTGCAGGTTCATTTAAGGTTTTTCCTTGCGGTGACATATACACCACAGGAACATGAACTGCACCCGCTTGCGCTGCAAGCTCTTTGGAACGGTGAATTGCTTTCGCTAATGGCTCAGCCATCATCACCATACCGGGACCACCACCAAATGGACGTTCATCCACCCGTTTGTAGTTCCCTTCAGCAAATTCACGTGGATTAATACAATGAATTTGCATCAAATCACGTTTTGCTGCGCGCCCGCTAATACCGTAGGCTGTAATCGCTTCAAACATTTCAGGAAAAAGCGTAATGACTGCAAAGAACACCGCAGACTCCTCATTTTCCTGCTGCGTTAATCCTGTTAAGGATTAATAATCTACGCCCCAATTTACGTAAATACGACCAGCTTCGAGATCAACTCGCTGTACCACATCTTTATGCCATGGAATCATCCGCTCTTCGCCATCAACGCTATCAGCAGTAGCGCGAACTACCATCACGTCATTGGCACCTGTTTCAAACATTTCATGGATTTGACCGAGATTCACTTCCTGTTCTTCTTCATCCAGACCTAACACAGTTAGACCTTTCAAATCAGACCAGTAATACTCGTCCACGCCTGGTTGAGGCAGTTGCGATTTAGAGATCCAGACATTAGCACCAACCAGACCGTCTGCTGCGGTGCGATCACTCACACCCTTCAACGAAACAACCAGACCTTTGCCATGTGGTTTCCAACGTTTTACATCGACAATTTGCCAACCTGCTTTGGTTTCAATGTACCAAGGAAGGTAGTCAAATATATTGCTCATAGGTTCTGTATTGGAATAGACCCAGAGCCACCCATTTAATCCATATGCTGAACGCAACTGTCCAATCTGAATACGATCTTCGGGAACATTCTGTGTTGGTGTCATGGGCAAGCTACTACCTAATTTATATAAAAATTATGCAGCAACTGCAGCTTTCTTAGCTTGAGCAGCTAAAGAAGCAACACGATCAGAAGGTTGAGCACCTTGAGAAACCCAATGAGCAAAACGGTCAGCATCTAAACGAAGTTTTTCTGCTTTACCTTGAGCTGTAGGGTTGAAGAAACCAATACGTTCGATGAAACGACCGTCACGTGCATTACGGCTATCAGTCACAATGATTTGATAGAACGGACGTTTTTTAGCACCACCGCGTGCAAGACGAATAACAACCATGATAGAACCTTATAGTTTTTACGGATTATCCCTGTACCGACCATCGATACAGCTCAAACCCCTTTCATAGAGGGCAATATTTTACGCGAAGTTTGTCTTTAATGAAAGATTAAAAGTAGGTTAGCTACAATTTTGGATTTAGTTAGCGGCCGTCCCAGTTGGAGGTAGCTGAAAGATTGCAGGTTGACTGCCCCTTTATCCAGCATTTTTCCCCACGGTGATTCATAACCAGGCTACCGTCACTTTGTTGAGTTGTGCCATTAATTGGTGTTGCATTTAATGTCCAAGTATTCCGTGTAACATTCGTCAATGTAACTGTATATAGTGCTGTGCCCTGTCTCGGAATATTTAATGGCACTGTTTCCCCAATATCAGCTAATGTAATTGGTAGTCCAATAGTGGCTGGAGGCACAGAGGGTCTTAAATATGAGAAATTGGAAATTTTGTATCGTTGAATTTTTTTTGCAATATCAATTAACTCAGCTTTTAATTCTTGACGATGGGTTTTACGAACATATTCTAGATATGAAGGATAAGCTATAGCAGCTAAGATACCTATAATCGCCACAACAATCATTAATTCAATCAGCGTGAAACCTTTAGTTTTCATTTACCATGTCTCACTACCAGAGTTAGTATTTCCACAGCTTGTAAAACTAACGTTTTCTGCTGCTTTGTTCTTACAACGAATGCCTGTACTTGTTAGTAAAAATGAATAGTTTTGAGTATCCGTACTCAATCCCCTAATAACCCAACTACGACCAGTTGCAGTAGATGCATTTAGCAGAGGGTTACTATTATCTCCGCTAACAACTTCTATATTATATTTGATGGCACTTCCAGTCGCACCTTCTGGAATAACCACAGCAGAAGGAGTAAAATTCCTATAAGAAAAATTTCTAGCCTTATGTCTTTCTAACAAGCTAGAAAGATGCATCATCTCTTGTTGGGCCTGACTTGCGTGTGCACGTCGTACATATTCTTGATAAGAGGGAATAGCGATTGCTGCAAATATTGCAACAATCACCACAACCACCATCAATTCTATAAGCGTAAACCCAGAGAATTTGTCTTTAATCATTTTGATCCCTCGTTTATCGACGCTCATACCAACGCTGTGGGATTAATTTATTAATAGTGTTATACCGTGCATTTAAAATATTATTCGGTTGAGGAACTTTTGTGGTATCCACGTTAACAACTATTAAACGCTGCATACCAGAACTATCCCCAGCACCTACGGCACCGCCTACAATCCCAGCACCTAAATTTAAACGATGTGTACTTACAGAACCACTATTACACTGACCAAAAGGCATACAGAATAATGTCATAAAGCTTTCGCCTTTCACTCCCGCTCCACAATCACCAGACAATCCAGGCTTACTTCCATCGAAGGTCGTTACATACATATCATTATTAATTACGATAGGTGTCGACATTACTTTTTCACTTTGAACTTTTTGGCTATTAAAGTTGTAATACCAACCTGAAGTTAATGCATAAGGGGCAACCCTTTCTACTTTTGATTCCCCAGCTTTAGGGAACCTTGTAGCATCTGTAATAGCTAATAACTTATTTTTAGAATCTGTGGTAATTCCCACCATACTTTCAGGTTGCAACTTTATATTTTTTGTAAATAAATCAGCATCGGTTAATGAGTATTTATGAGATTTATCAGTTGTGCTTGTTGGATTATTACGTGTCAATTTCAGTAAGCTTTCTCTAGCAACATCCTTATCATAAATATTGAACACACCATCATAACTATAGTTTGTATCTGTTCCAGTCGTGGTCGTATTATGTGTGTACTCACTTAAAGGCTTGCTTCTATTTCCTGATCCAATTGAAACTAAGCCGAAAATTTGTCCATCGCTAGCATATGTAGAAAATGCAGGTGTTTCATAAAAACGTGGGCTGTATTTACCTTTATTCAAATTAAGAATAAGCGTCGGATTTCTTGCGAAGAGATCTGTTTCGCTACCTGCCTGATTATTTAAATCAATACGCCAAACTTGTCCCCCTAAATCACCGAAATACAAATGATCGGTTAAGCCATCTGAATCACGATCTATAGTACGAATTTGGCTGACTACGCTATATGCCATTTGTGAGGCTGGTTTGGCAACAAATGTTTTTTTACTTTCGGTAGCATTTGCACCAGTCCACCATAATAAATCCCCATTTAAGGCATCAAACATATAGACGCCTGCTCCCACCTTATTCGATTGCACATAATCGTCGTACTCGTAACCACGGTATTTATCAGTGGTTTTATGGTTATCATTACCAGCATTAGTACCTTCTGCATCATAACCACCACCTACAAACATGACCAGTTTTTTAACACCTTTCCAATTTACCCAAGTAATTGTGGGTTTTGACCAACTTTGTCCCATACACCCAAGAGGATTTTCAGTTGAACAAGTACCTGTGGGATTGATTTGAAATTGAAGTTTCGGCGCATCAATATCTGCTAAATTTAATGCATAATACCCCTTACCCCCCATGCGTAACCCACCATAAACTATTTGTTTTCCTTTCACGGTTTTATTCACATTTTGGTTATTTTCAACAACTGTATAGGGTTTTCCCTCACCAACAGATAATAAATCTGCATTATTTTTATCTATTACATATTCTGTATAAGCAGTCCAAGGTCCGTCAACACCATAATACATGCTCTTCATACCACCGCTTGTCAATTCAGGCTTATTAAATGCTTCCGCTTGACTCTCAACTAGTTCATTGGGAACGAAAGCAAATTTTTCTTTACCTGAGATAGCATCCACAACATGTAGTAATCCTTGTGTGGTTCCAAATAGAATAAAATCTTTACGATTCTCTGATCCAACTACATTAGTAGTATCGTTATAAGTAATTTTACCCTGATTTGTTAACAAAACTGGACTAGAATGCATTACAGCTCCAATCTGTCTTAATTCAGGTTGTTGTAATAAAGTAGCTTTTGTTAAAGTGTTTTCTGTTTTAGTAGAATTTAGATAAGATTTTGGATCAAAAGAATAGCCCAATAAATTCATTAAGTAGCCAATTTTTTGATCTTTTTTCTTTAAATTATCATCAAGATCTGTGACTTTCACTTGCTGTAATGTATCAGTATTTGTTACTACCCCCGCCGATGTATAACCACGAGTAGTAAATAACTTACGCTGAACAACATCCGTCCCAGTATGACGCAAATCTAATTGCATTTTCACCCCACCTACTAAAGCCGCAGTTTTTTGCACATCACTCGGAGTTGCTCCAACTGTAGGTGACCATAAATCATAGTTATCAATGATTTTACCTTTAACATCCGTGATCAAATTACTCAATTTATCGAGTAATTTACCATTTCTATCTACATTATATTTTTTTAAGTTTCCAGACCAATGCTGATAGGTTTTCTCAGGCATAGGTTCAAACTGTGGATAATACGCATAATTTTGTAAAACAATTGGATTCAACTCATCAGATGGAATCGTGGGAGTACCTGTAGTTACAGCTGGAATTTCAGCTCCCAAATCGTTAATAAAATTATTTACACTATCAACAATATCTTGAGAACTGTTACCCGCATACCATCCTCCTTCTCCCAAAATACCCCACTCTGCAGCACGTTTTACATCACTATTAATATTTCCCAAAGCATCTAAATTTTCTTTTTGTGTTTTTGAACGATCATAGCTGGTCACATTATTAAACGAATTACCAAAACCGACTACAGCAGTTTTAAATTTTAAATTCTTAGGATTTTGTTTAGGATCTATTAATGCAGCATTTAATTTTCTTGTGCAATCCCAACCATCACCATTATTATCACAAGTAAAATTAGGATTATTTAATGCTAATCGAGCTGTAGTTTGAGTTGAAGCATTTTGGTTAGGTTCACCATCGGTTAAAACATAAATACCTTGCCCACTACATTTTTTAATTTCATCTGTTTGAGTTAAAGATGTGGGTGGAATATAATTATTTCCTGATTTAGTATCTGTACTCGAAAAATCAAAACCTGATGCAATATGTGTACCAACATAATACTTTCCATTATAATTATCTACCTTCCCACTTCCGGAATTAGTGTATGCACTAGGAATATATGATCCTTCATACCACCGGTCCCAGCTTGTACAATTATTGCTCGCATTCCATTGGGTACACATACCATAATTATTATATTGATCGAGTTTAAAATAATTCTGATAAATGCCTTGTGGTTTAGTTGTCGTCCCCATTAAATAAGCAATTGTCTCTGCATATGATCTTGCTGTTGGTGTATTTGTATTGGCACCTAGACTATTAATGGCAGCAACTAACACGTCTCGATGTGTTTTATCCTTATTAGTGCCTGAGGTATACTTGTACCCTAGTTTTTTTGCAGGTATTAAAACTGCACCAGCATTATAATTCTCACTGTTCCACCTTGCACCTAGTGTAGATAATCCTATTATTTTATCATCATCAATTTTAGTAATTTTATTTGTTACATTTCCATTTAACAGATCTTTCATTGCTGTCTTTACACGATCTATCCTAGATGTACTACCACCATCTTTATTTGTCATACTCCCAGAAATATCAAGCATAAACATTAAGGTAATATCACCTGACTTCGCCTCTTGATAAATTTCAATATCACTGGCAAAAGACGATGTAGAAACACATGTCATAGATGTAATAATTGCAGATAAACTCATTGCCAAAACATTTTTAAATGGATGAGTTTTTTTATTAAACATAGATTTATTCTTCATTTCATTCACCCTAAATAAATGCTTGACCAAGCGTATATTCTGTTACATGTACTGTGAATGGCACATTAAAGCTAGATAAACAGATCGCAATACTATGAGCTGGAATATCCGTATTGCTCAGACGAGTTGATAGACAAGTATTAATTTCCTCATCCGTTGCTGTAGAAAGTGATGGAATAAGCGAAACTGTGTTAACCACAACACGTTCTGTTTGCTCAATTTTTGCTTTTTCAGGATCTGTGCCACGAATATAAAATTGGAAGGGCTTCACATTTCCACCCTCTACAAAACTTACAGAAACTTGTGTTAAAACAGCACGTCGATTACTAGTGAAAAAATTTTGTGAACCAAGTTGACAATAACCAGAAACTCCTAAAGAGTTATTCACAATACTGCCATTTTGCTCATAAATAAGACTGGCCCGGGATAAATTAAAAAATTGTGACTGATCTCCGCGATAGCAAAAAATCAATTCTTTACCTTTATTTGTTGATCCCTTAATAAAGCCAAACATTCCATCACGCGCTAGACTTCTTATCAAATTATTCGGATTCTCTACATTAAATGTAGCTGAGTCTGAATTTTGAATAAGAAGTTGTTGCGCTTGTCCATTTGTCGCAATATTCAGAGAAACTAGGCTCTGACGGATAGCTAGTGTTCCTATGACAGTCAAAGCTACAAGTAAAATAAGCACAACTATTAATGTTGCTCCTTTCTGCCTATTCAGCATCTTGCACCTCCTCTCTTTCACCTAATGCATTTCTAAGTGCGACATCTTGTGTAACAACTCGACGTATATAGCCATTCGGGTCGCCAGTACTTGTTACTTGCACACTTTGATCCAATACATTGAAATTATTATTTTGAGCCATGGCTTGATCAGTTCCCACGCTCTGTGCTGAACGCGTTAACACTCCCAATGACACACCCAAAATTCTAGGTCTAGGGGTGAGAGTTAAATAATTATTAATTGCTACATATCTTTGAGCACCTGTAGTATTAGCAACATTAAGAAGAACTCTGAAATAATCAACACGTTTCATGATGATTTCACCTGCATCACCGTAGTTAGTAATAGTATTATCCCCTACGGCATAATGCCCAGCATCACATGCTAAAGCTAAAGGATTAGTCTCGCCTGTTGCTTGATTAGCATCCGTTCTTAAAAAATAACGTTGCACAATGATGCGGTTACTATTTGTGATCTCACGACCTTCACAATCAAAACCACCTACTGTCATGGGTTGATATTGAATGACCAATTGATCACTACCTTGGGCTACATTTGTAAGGCCACTACCTGAAGAACTTAACAATATCTGATTCATAGGTGGCGGTACTGCAGTTGGATTTGCTGGATCTGGTTGAGGTCTTAAAGGGTTAGGATAGTTATTTTGTGAAAGGACAATACCCCCCAATAAAAGCTGATCATTCATTTCTGCGGCAAGATTATTTAAATTTGCTAGACGTAAATCTTGGGTAATATAATTCAGTCCAAAATTAGCATTATCTTGTAAATCTGCAATACCCTGTTGCATTGCTTGACTTCGGACACCTGTCAAAAATAGCATAGTAGCGGCAGCAACAATGACCAAACCAAGAGTTAATGCTATCAGCAGCTCCATTAATGTATAACCGTTTTGCTGTCTCATTTAATAGGCCTCCATCACAACACAAGTGGAATCTGCTCTGTAAAGACCCGAAGTCGTACAATTATTTAGTCCGTCAGCATTTGTCGCTGCAGTATCTCCCCAAGCGACGTAAATACACCGCCGACCATTTTGTATACCAGGACACGTCATCATATTTATAGTCATACCCATTCTTTGAGTGGAGAGTTTTACAAATGAAGAGTCAAATTCAGCTTTTTGTGTAGGAGAACAATAAGTACTAAAACAACTAGGTGTGGTTAATTCAGTTATATTTGTTCGAGCAAGCTCTGTTGAATAAGTTGCTAAGGCTGCACGATTCACTCGAATCTTCTCAGCCACATCTCTTGCTATATTAATAGCTTGGATTCGATTCTCTCCCTCACTCGATGCTTCTATGGCACGATATTGCAATGCAACAAAACCTAATACTCCAATTGCGAGTATTAAAAGTGCGACTAAAATTTCTATCAATCCCACACCTGTTTGTTGTATTTTGTTCATTATGCACATGCTCCATCAACAGGTTGTTGTATTGTACCCATTCGAGAAATTGATATTGTTTTAGATGCTGTTGCATTCGTTGCAGTATCACAAATCACAAAAGTTGTATTATTCGCTATTACTGTATTTGCATTTAATGGATCTCGAACCAATCCATTAGGCATAAAAATAAGATTATTACCTGACTTTAATATTGCTTTACCAGATGGAGACCAATGTAGTCTATTAGGGGTGTCCGCTCCCTCTCCTATTACCACAGTTATCTCTCTGCGCTCTAAAGCTGCTTTTGCTCGTGCTTTAGCCAAAGTATTCATTAGATCAGTACTACTTTTTTTTAAATTCTGTTTATTAAGTATTGTGCCTACAGATGGTGCTGCCATCATCGCAATAATCGCCAACACAGCAATCGTCACCATGAGTTCAATTAACGTAAATCCATTCTTCTTCTGCATAGTATTCCCCAGGCAACAAAACTTTACCTCATTAAAAATAGTATCTACTTACTTTACAAAACCCACACAAATAAGGATAAGTGGCATAAAAAAACAGATAACCGCAAAGAGCAGTTATCTATTTAAAAAAAGATTATAAATCAGGTGATAAATGCGTCACATCTTAAGCTTGAGTAACTGGAATACGCAATTCTTTCGGTAAGCTGAAAGTAATATTCTCTTCTCTTCCATCTAATTCGTGCGGTGCCTGCGCACCCCAGTCCTGTAGCCGCTGAATCACCTGTTTAATTAGAATCTCTGGTGCGGAAGCTCCAGCAGTTACACCAATTTGAGACTTACCTGCAAACCATCCCTGCTTTAGCTCATCGGCATTATCGACCAGATAAGCAGCTTTACCCATGCGTTCAGCGAGCTCACGTAAGCGGTTTGAATTTGAAGAGTTTGGAGAACCTACTACCAGAACCACATCACAGCGTTCAGCCAGATCACGTACTGCATCCTGACGGTTTTGTGTCGCATAGCAAATATCATCCTTGCGTGGGCCTTGAATATTCGGAAATTTTTTGCGAAGCGCATCAATGACTTTCGCTGTATCGTCAATCGACAAAGTCGTTTGGGTCACAAAAGCGACTTTCTCAGGATTGCGTACAGTTAAAGCAGCAACATCCTCTTCATCTTCGACCAGATAAATGTCACCCCCATTATTTTTATCATATTGCCCCATGGTGCCTTCAACTTCTGGGTGGCCCTCATGACCAATTAGAATCGCTTCTACTCCCTCACGGGCATATTTAGTTACTTCAATATGTACTTTAGTGACCAATGGACAGGTCGCATCAAAAACTTTTAAACCACGCTGTTCGGCTTCCTGTTGCACAGCCTTAGACACACCATGTGCACTAAAAATCACGATATTGTCATCCGGAACTTCATCTAGCTCATCGACAAAGATCGCGCCACGTTGACGTAAATCATCTACGACAAATTTGTTATGCACCACTTCATGACGCACATAAATTGGTGGATTAAAGCATTCTAGGGCACGGTTCACGATCGCAATGGCACGATCCACACCGGCACAGAAACCACGCGGGTTAGCTAAAATAATTTCCATAGAAATCCTCAATACTCACTCAATTTATGGCGCTACAATTGAAATAAATGTAAAACAATCGACGTACAACTATTTAGTTTAAAGCCGGTCTACTCTAAAATAGAGAAGATATTTTATCATATCAGGAAAAATATCATGTCGGGTCTCTTGTTTGTCGTTTCTGCAGCGTCTGGAACGGGCAAAACATCCCTCGTTAAAGCATTACTTGAACGCGTCAACAATCTTCATGTTTCTGTTTCTCATACGACACGCGGTCAACGACCTGGCGAACTCGATGGCGTACATTATCATTTCTCGACTAAAGAAGACTTTTTAAATCTGGTCGAGGAAGGTGGTTTTATTGAATATGCCGAAGTCTTTGGTAATTATTACGGCACAGCACAAGCGACTGTAAAAGAACAACTTGCCAAAGGTCATGATGTATTACTTGAAATTGACTGGCAAGGTGCACAACAAGTTCGTCGACTTTTTCCTGAATCTAAACAGATTTTCATTCTTCCACCAAGTCAGTTTGATTTGCGTCAACGTCTTTCCAATCGTGGTACAGACTCTGTTGAAGTGATTGAACACCGTCTTAGCTGTGCAGTCGAAGACATGCAGCAGTATGTCAATTTTGATTATGTCATTATCAATGATGACTTTAATAAGGCATTACATGATCTTGAATCTGTGATTATTGCCAATCGACTAGTCCTTTCCCAGCAAGCGACCCGCCATGAAAAACTGATCCAGGCTTTAATCACTCCAAGCGAACAGTGATTAAAACTTGAGTCTCCAGACAAAGCATTTTATACTGTGCAGTCTGTTGAAATTTACTATTCAAAACGAGAATTCTTATGGCACGCGTAACCGTTGAAGATTGTTTAGACCATGTAGACAACCGCTTTGAGCTTGTACTAGTGGCAAGCAAACGCGCGCGTCAATTGGCACGTCAAGGCATTGAACCAACTGTAGAATGGGACAATGATAAACCAACTGTAGTTGCTTTACGTGAAATCGCTGCAGGTCATGTATCAAAAGATATTTTGAAACAACGTGATCAAGATTATCAAACTTCAAGTTTAGACCTTGCACTTTCTGCAAATAATCTAAATTTAGATGGTTTTTCTTTCCAATAAGAAGAAACCATTCTAAAAAGCCTAGTTTTAAACTAGGCTTTTTTTGTTCTGTGACTTTTATATTTTGTGCAGAACGGTTATAACATAAGGGTTAGCTCTAAAGTCAGTATAAATTTTTCACTCGTTGATATGAAAAAACTGACCCACTTTATGTTATACATTTCATACGAGCTTTCTCTGTTTTATTTGTTAAAAAATCCAGTTTTAAAGGTGTTTTATGCCAGGCCCACAGGTCAGTGAAGCTAAGCAACAGTTAAAAATCATCATCGACGCGTACTTAAGTGAAAGCGATGTCGAACGTGTGCTTGCGGCCTGTGATTATGCCGATATTGCCCATGATGGCATTACCCGTAAAAGTGGTGAACCCTATATCCTCCATCCTATCGCGGTGAGCTGTATTCTGGCCCACATGCGTCTGGATACTGAAACCTTAATGGCAGCGCTGCTGCATGATGTCATTGAAGATACTGACTTTAATAAAGATGACATTACTGAAAAATTTGGCAGTACGGTTGCAGAGCTGGTTGATGGGGTCACCAAACTCAGCCATTCTAGCGATAAAGAATATAATAAAGCAGCCTCTTTCCGAAAAATCCTGCAAGCGACTCTACAGGATCCACGTGTCATTATTGTGAAACTGGCAGATCGCTATCACAACATGACTACACTGGAAGCATTACGCCCGGATAAACGCGCCCGTATTGCCCGAGAAACCTTTGAAATTTTTGTTCCAATGGCACGCTTGGTCGGCATGAATGAAATGGCAGATAATCTGGAACATCTCTGTTATCAGAATCTGGATCTGGATATGTACAATGATGTCCAGGCCGCCCTTTTAGAAACCAAGCCTAAACGTTGTGAATATCAGGCCAAATGGGAACAGAAACTTAACGAATTACTACAGCAATATGCGATTGAAGGTCGAGTTAAAAAGAAAAACAATAATATCGAGCTATTACGCCATTTTGTAAAAAATGATATTGATCTACAGGAACTTACGCATAGCCACGCATTTGAAATTATTTTACAGAGCATTGCCGACTGTGACCGCCTTGCCGATATCCTGACTGAAAGTTTTACGGTTCAAAATTATCAAGACAATATCCGTCGCCCCCTCCCAGGCGGCAACCAGTCATTAACCATGCGCTTAAAAGGTGAAGAGACCACCCTATCGCTGACCATTCAAACTGAACTGATGCGTAAAGCTGCGCGCTTTGGTGTTGTACTGGGCGAAAATGCGCCTCAAGCCTGCCGCTCTGCTATTCAGGCATCTATGCAAAATCTAAACGTATTGGTTGATGGCGAATGCGCCAAAACTACGTTCAGCGAATTACTGGATTATCTGCACCAGGAAAAAATTTGGGTTTATACCCCTCATGGTCATCTGCATGAATTACCTCAAGGTGCGACTGCAGTTGACTTTGCCTATGCCGCCAGTCTGTTCCTAGGTAACCATGCCATTGGCGCCAAAATTAATGGTGAAACCAAGCCGCTTTCTACGCCATTATTGAGTGGTCAGGTGGTTGAAGTCATTACCGATGTACTCGCAACCCCAAACCCAGACTGGCTCAGTTTTATTAATACCCAAAAAGCCCGTCGTGCGATTCAGAATATTTTGCGCGATCAGGATATTGATGAACAACGCCTCGTGGGTCAACAGGCTCTTAACCGTGCCTTAAAACTTTTCCAATGTTCTATTCGTGATCTGACCGAAGCTGACTGGAAAAATGTACTGGAGTGGCGCCATGTACCGACTAAAGAACAACTATTTGAACAGATTGCTGTAGGTGACTTATTACCACAACTGGTTGCCAACCATTTATTTGCACATGACCAGCATCAAAATGCGAATAGTTCAGGTCGTCTTATTCAAGGTACAGAAGGTGTAGATGTTAAATACGCCCATTGCTGCAACCCGGTACTTGGTGATCCAATTCAAGGTCACCTGACTCGTCGTGGCTTAATTGTGCATCGTGCCCGTTGCCATAATTTATTGCAGGAACAACATATGCATCCTGAAAATATTATGCCTCTACAATGGACGACCGAAGATCTGGATGATGTCAGCTTTACTGCCTATCTCTGTATTGATCAGGCCATGGACGATGAACAGATTTCCGATCTGATTTATCAATGTCGTAAAGGCCATACAGGTGTAGAAATGGTACGTAATTATGATGGCAAAACTTATGTAAATATTGTAGTGCATAACCGTAAACAGATTGCCAAGATTATTCGTGATTTACGCATGCATTTTGGTTTTCCACGTATTACTCGCTTAGAACAGTCGCTCAATATTGCTGAAACATCTAAAGCCAGTTAATCATTTAAAACGATAATGCTTTTGTCAGTTGAATTGATCTAATATGATGTATGTTGATGATAAAAGGAGAAATTGATGTCCCGCCAAGTGATCCATACTGAAAATGCCCCGGCTGCCATAGGCACCTATTCACAAGCAATTCTAGTCGGGGATACACTTTATTTATCCGGCCAGATTGGTCTGGATCCATATAGTATGGAACTGGTTGAAGGCATCGAAGCTCAGATTCGCCGTGTATTTGATAACCTGAAAGCGGTTTGTGAAGCAGCAGGTGGCTCATTGGCTGATATTGCGAAACTGAATATCTTCTTAACTGACCTCTCTCATTTTCAGCTCGTCAACCAGATTATGGGTGAATACTTTGCTCAACCTTATCCAGCACGTGCTGCCTTAGGTGTTGCAAGTTTACCTAAAGGTGCTTTAGTTGAGATGGATGGCATCGTTGTTATCAATCAATAAGTTATAAAAATCACTAAATTCCCAGCCTGTAATATTTATTTCTAAATCATAAATCGCTCTTACGCGGAAATCCGAGCAGCACTCGGATTTCCGCTCAGGTGGTATTTTTTTATCTGAATCATCAATCACTATAAAAAGCATTTTCAAATGATTTTTATTGACAAACGATAACAATTATCAATAATATCTCTTATCTTATTTATTCACTGTGGTTGTATCCTATGTACGTTTGTCTATGCCGTGGCATTACAGATCAAGACATTAAAGATGCTATTGCAAATGGCGCCGAAAGTTACCGTGATGTACGTGAAATGCTTGACTTAGGCACGTGTTGTGGCCGTTGTGCGCCAGAAGCCCGTATGATCATCAGTGATGAAATTTCCCAGATTGCTGCACGGCTAGCGGTTGCTGCCTAAAGCGGATAACGATAATTATAAAATCAATGGTCTCGTATCATTATTCCTCCCCCGCCTCTGACTCTGGCGGGTTTTTATTGCTTTATATTTCACCTGAAGCTTTTTGATTGCGATTTTCATTTGCAGTTCAATAAATTACTCGCCATTGCTCGCTCGATTGATTTAAGATAAGTTAATCAAAAACCCATAGCGATAAATGGGTTAACAGGCTATATGGAGTGATACGATGAAAGGCAATCGTGATGTAATTAATCAGCTGAACCAGGTGTTGTATCACCACCTTACAGCGATTAATCAGTATTTTCTGCATTCACGCATGTTTAATGACTGGGGCATCGAAAAGCTCGGTTCTGCCGAATATAAAGAATCGATTCGTCAGATGAAGCATGCTGACAAGATTATTGAGCGGATTCTATTTTTGGAAGGTCTGCCAAACCTGCAACACCTAGGTAAACTCTATATCGGTCAGCATACGCAAGAAGTGCTGCAATGTGATGTGCGCAAAGTCAAAGAGAATATTGAAACCATCCAGCAGGCAGTGGCTTTGGCAGAAACTCAAATGGATTATGTGACGCGTGATCTGGTTCAGGGAATTCTGGAAAAAGAAGAAGAATATCTGGACTGGACCACTACTCAGCTTGATCTGATTCAAAGTGTGAGTATTGAAAACTATATTCAAAGTCAGCTTTGATTTCTGAAAGATATAAAAAAGCCATCATGATGATGGCTTTTTTATTAGATTCAAATTATTTCGGTATATCTTTAAGGACATCTTCATAACTCAGTTCAGTCTTTTGAATCGTATTCAAACGCCAGAGCTGATGATGGGCTTCCTCGACATAACCATTGTAAGCCAACAGACGAATATATTTTAATAAGTTGTATTTGGTTGGATAACTCACCACTAATTTTTCATATTCATGAATTTCGTTTTGACTCATCTTGGTATAGGGATTTACACGAATCCAGTCAATACGATGATTAAATTCAGTCAGCAAGAAGATCGGCTTTTGATTGGTTATTTTTTCAGGCTGCTGTTCATAGCGAATGCTCTGACCGAGTTTTGGTACAGCGGTATCATAATCACGGTAAATCACTGCAATTAAAATAACACCGGTAATGAAGATTACTTTCATTAACCACGATGGCATGACAAGCTGTTTAGCTACATCAGCTCGCTGCGCCAGTACTGTACCGATAATAAAGCCTATTGGTAAAAAGAAATAGGCATAATGCTGTGGGAATTCAAACATGGCATGGGTGACGAAAGCACCGATCATTAATATACCAATGACTGACTCTGGTGTCTTTACCCAGCGCTGTAACTGATAGCCCAGATAACCGAAATAAGCCAGGAAAGGAATACCGATCACTGCCCCGTTCCAGATCAGGAAATCAATAATAAAGTTATGCGCACTCCGGATCCAGACTGGACCTTGCACTGTATCACTAATAGAAACAAAGGCGACACTGGTCTGATACCAGCCATAGCCAAACCATGGCTGCGCCTGAATGGCTACCAGCATTTGCTGCCAAATCGCGAGTCGTGACATATCCCCAGTAGCACGGGAAACAACATCACGGCTTTGTACCACTTGGGCATCCATGACTTGTGTAGCCAACTGACTCAATAATGGAAAAGCGACAATACAGGAAATAAAAAAGATGAACCACGCTATGCTGTAATACCATTTCAGGCGGATAATGCCTTTATATTGATAGAAACCTAGATACAATATAATTGCGGTCGCGGCAACCCAAGCAGTACGTGACTGGCTTAAAGCCACACCGATCACAATAATCGCAGCACATGCAAATAACCATTTAATCTGGATTTTTTTCTTTTCATAGAGATATAAACAACTCATCAATGACATAAGCAAAAAAGTGGCCATATTATTTGGCTGGGCGAAGTTAGCATAAGGCCGTTGAGTACCACTGATATTCACCATCCCCGGCAATACTGAATCCAGATTTGTCCATTGGCAAAGTGCGATCATGCCTGTGACTGTACCGGAAGCTAGAAACACATAACTCAAATTAGTAAAAGTTTCTTCCCGATTATAATCTCCTGTTGACAAGTGATAACCCAGCACGCTTGAGAGCCAAAAGCTAAAGACAAAAATAAAGCCCATCATGGCGGTACTAAAGAAAAATACTTGCCCCATAAGAAATTGAATCAGCGGGACACAGGCGAGTAGTAATAATGGCAAACTAACTACAGGAATTCTTAATTTTTCTTTTAAGCAAATTGCAGCTAATGCAAATAGTGCAAAAAAGGCATACAGCTCACCTGTATAGGTCACCCAAGGACGGTAGTGAATGGGCAATAACCATGCAAGGGAAATGAGGATGGCAGCCAAAAATAGCAATGCAGATTTCATAAGAAAAATAGACCAAAAAACTGGCTCTATCTTATATTTTTTTAGGCAAGATGATAGTGCTTTGTGTAGCAGGTTTGATTGGAATTCTGCCAGTTTTAAAATGGGATGATCACATGGGGAATACTTAAATTCCCCATTTTTAACTCAAGAAATTATTTCCACGGTCTTAGGTCCACTATTTTGATGATAGATGCGGATTCTTTATTGACTAAAACCACCATATCTACTGCATTGGCTTTTAAGGGTAGCCAAGCATCTGCATTTGGATAATTTTCTAAAATTTTTTCAACTTCAGTTTTTGAATTGTACTGTTCCAATTCTGCAAGCGGTAATGCACGTTGTTGGATTTGAGTTTTGACTTGAGTCAGTTCTACATAGCGTTCTGGGCGCTGTGCAATAGAAATACCACCTAAAACTTCTGCAAACATTTCATCATTGCGTTGTTGCATATCTTTGGTAAATTCAGTTGCGACATATTGTGGTTTAAACCATGAAGGCTTTTGGAATTGTGACCGTGCTTGCTGAATATTACTATCAACCAATTCATTTTTTCTAACCAATTCAAAACGATCTACATTATAAACTAACCATACAGGACGACCTTATTCAATACTAAACACCCCATAACACAAAGCCGCGATTCGAATGAAAATAATCACGCTCAAGTCAAATTTAAGCGTTTTTTTACCTTCTTTATAGACTAATAAACCTAGTAATAGTCCTAAAATTACGTCGATGACCAAGAGCATCAAAAAGATATGCGTCACCCCGACGGCAGAGGCTAGTGGTGATGGATACCAAATAAAAAAGACCATTACTATTGCAGCTAATGCAAGAAAAATAGATATAGAAATATGACTAAGAAAAAATTTTAGACGTTTGAACATTCCAACCTCGCTATACTATTCATTTTAAAATAGTCGATAGCCATATTCCCAAAATCGGGGTGGAGTTGATGGTAAAATTTCAGATAAAGCAGATGTATGAAAGAATAAATAAATAAAAGCTAAAGTAATTAAAATATAAACAATAATCCCAAAAATTTGAGAGTTTTTTGAAGCTTCATAAGCTAATTGATTAAAAGAAGCTGCATGCTCAAATTCAGGATTCTTCAGCAGAAAAACGAATAACCACAAAAGAGCAATTTGGGTAATAGGATAAATATGTATGCCTGAAAAAGATAAGTCTATACTTACTGCTATAATAGCAGAAATTACAAAATAATTTTTTTTAAGATTCCATTTTAGTCTTTTTAAAATATTCCAAACCACTAAAACAAGAAAACTATAACCGACCAACCCTGTTTCAGTTAGAATCTGTATGAATAAATTATGTGGATGCGCGGGAATTATACCTGAATACAAATCTAATTGATAAAATCCGCATCCAAAGAGTGGATTTTGTAACCAGCACTGAAATGCACTTACCCAAAGCTCATAACGTCCACTCGTTGACTCTCTAGCAATTGATCTTACACCAGAAGCTGGATTGCTTGAAAAAAATAGAATAGAAAAATATGTTAACCATGTGGCTATATATGTTAATAATATTTTCAGTCGTGCTGTACGGTTAAACATGCATATGCATGCAATAAAAATACTATACGCTAAAGTTGCTGAACGACCGCCATCTAAAAGAATAGATAAGAATGCCAAAAATAAAAAAAATAAATAAATATTTTTAAATTTTTCTTCTTTTAAGTAAAACCAAACAGAAAAAATAGAAAATACTAAAAAGTAACTATTATATATTCTAATATTCCAAGGTGTTGGATACCAATTGGCATATAAACTAGTATGTATATATTTTACAATCTCTATTGGCAACATGAAAAAAATTGAAAAACTAATCCAAATAATAAATTTTGCTAACAACTCATTATAATTAATAATCAAAAATGCTTTATAAAGAAGGTAATATAGCAATATTTCAAAAATAATAAATTGGCTATTTCTTATAAAAAAGAAGTGAATAATAATAATAATAATAATAATATATTCAATTTTTGTGAGGTGTGATTTTTTGTTAAAGACTAAGCTTAATAAAAGAAAAGTCTCAAGAACTCGTGATTCATTATAAAAATTTGAACTTATATGTATTGAAAGACCCAAAATAAATGATAAAAAATAAAGAGCTATAAAAAGCTCTTTATTTTTTAGATGCTTACTAAAGTTAGGCATTAGGTTCCAACTTTACGACACTCTGAAGGCACATATTTTTCATTACCTGCTGTAGTCGAACAAGACCAACTAACTGCAGAAGCACTATATGATGGTGTCAAATATACAGGAACACCCTTTCCTGTTGTAGCATTCATTGTTACAATGATTTGTCCTGGCTTACTAGCTCCACAAGTTGCAGAAGCTACATTACCTGTACCACTAGAAATCTCAGTAACGCCAACGCATGCAGAACCAGCTGTACTAGGTGTACCTGTTACCAAAGCCCCTGCATTTAAAATATTTTCTGATACAGTAGCTTTCATAGCAGAAGCGGTTGTAATACCTTCAGAAACACGTGCACGAACGGTGTAGTCTTGATAAGCAGGAATCGCAATTGCAGCCAAAATACCAATGATCGCTACAACGATCATTAATTCGATAAGGGTAAAACCTTTTTGAGCGTTCATAAACATTCTCCACAAATGTTTTTTGTTTATTTATAAGCTTAAAGAAAAAGCTCATTTAGCTTAATTTTATATTAAGCACTAAGTGTGCCAAGTTTTATTATAATAATTTTGAAAGAAAAAACAGCAGTTTAAAAAAATATTTTTCAATTCGTTATTTTTATGTTTTATTTTGTGTAAATAACTGACAAAAATTGTCAGTTAGTTGACTAAAATCACCCTAGAATGATTGGTTTATTCCCTAATTCATTCTTTAAATCATCTATTCTACGATCATAGTACTGATCTAAAACTTTTCCAATCTGTTTAATACCTTCAATTACCCCTTCTTTAAACTTCTGCTGGACTAAATGCTGAATAATATTTTGGCAAATTTCATCCCAAACTTGCTGGGTCGTGGCCTTCTTAATTCCCCGATCAATCACAATTTCAACCTTGTGCTCGCAGAGATTCAAATAAAGCAGCACTCCACTATTATATTCAGTATCCCAGACACTAAGCTCGGCAAAGAGTTGTCGGGCACGACATAAGGTATCTTGATAATAAGCAGATCGTGAAGGCAGACAGCCTTCAATCACCACCTGAATCTCNNGTTGTTACCATGAGCCTGATGCTCCTCCCCCACCAAAACCACCGCCGCCTCCACCGAAGCCGCCGCCTCCAAAACCACCACGTCCACTACCACCGCCACGACCTCCACCTGCCATGAAAGCATGCAGGATCAACTGAGCAAGTGAGGTCACGAGCAAAAAGAAGACTCCAGCACCAATTAATAGGCTAGCAACCAATCCCATTCCATTGACTAATCCAGCTGTGGTACCCGCTACTGCAGCAGTGGCCGCACTCAGCTTCCTGCCAAAGATCATGGAACCAATGACACCAGCGATGATAATAAAAATAACCGAACCAAAAGTCGCATGAGATGCTTGCTGCGCTTTATAAGCCTGCTCCTGACGTTCTTTAAGCTCAGCCGCTGCTTGAGCTGCAATTTCTGGATCCAGATTTAGAATACGCTCAATTTCTGCCAGCCCAGCATCTATCCCTTGCGCATACTGACCCTGCTTAAACAAAGGTGTAATTTTGTTATTAATAATTCGTCCAGCCACAATATCTGGCAGAACACCTTCTAATCCATATCCAGTTAAAATCTGGATACGACGGTCATTTACCGCAATGGTCATCAATAAGCCATTATCGTGTTCTTTTGATCCCAGTTGCCAACGATCTGCCACACGCATGGAATAGTCAAAAATATCTTCCTGTCCAGTAGTAGGGACAATCACCACGCCGATCTGAGCCTTACCTGCCTGATAAAGATTGATGATTCGTTGGCTAAGTTGCTGTTTTTCTGCTGCCGTTAATAAATTTGCCTGATCAATCACCGGCTCATTCATGCTGGGCAAGTCGCGCTGAGCCTGACCTTCTGCCATATCATTGGTAATTTGGGGCTGCGGTGCTGTAGCCGTAGATTCTACATTTTGATCTGTAGTATTCGTCTTAGGCTGTAAAATTTCACGTGCAACAATCATTTCTTCTATATCGGTTGCCGTTGCTATTTCACTCCAGGCAGGATTCATCAGGCTCATAATGAGGCTAAGGAATATACCTGTACAAAGTTTTACAGCGCTCATATGCATCATTGCAGCCACCTTATTAGTGATTACCCAAGATCAAGCTTAATCAAATGAAACCTTAGGTGCCTGTTGCGCACTCTGCTCTGCACTAAAGTTTGGCTTGGTATCCATTCCAATGACTTTGGCCGTCATCACCTGCGGGAACTGACGTGCATAAGAGTTAAAATCTTGTACAGTGGTAATATAACGGTTACGTGCTACCGCAATACGGTTTTCAGTACCCTCAAGTTGTACCTGCAGGTCACGGAACTGCTCATTAGCTTTCAAATCAGGATAATTCTCGGTTACGGCCAATAAACGCGATAAGGCACTAGTCATTTGTGCCTGAGCTTCCTGATAACGCTGGAACAGTTCAGGGTCTTCCAGCACTTCACGATCGACTTTCAAGCCTGCAACATTGGCGCGTGCCTGAGTCACTTCAGTTAACACCTGCTCTTCATGAGCAGCATAGCCTTTGACGACATTGACCAGATTGGGCACTAAGTCAGCACGACGCTGGTACTGGTTTTGTACTTCAGACCATGCCGCAGTTACAGCCTCATCCTTAACTTGTAAGGTGTTATAGCCACAACCTGTAAGTGTCAGGGTACTGGCTAACATCAGAGCAATGAAAGATTTTTTTAATTCAGGGATCATCTTTTATCCTCAATTCTTTATTGATATTTATTTAATTAATTTGATTTTAAACATAATTTTCAACCGTATTGTTAAATTTTATAATTTTTTCTTTCCTCTGCTTAGCGTTCTAGCAGCCCTCCATTTTCTTGAGAAAAAGAAAAACCCGCTGAATGCGGGTCTTTCTAAAAATGATAAGGAGCGGATTAGACGTCAAGATAATCCAGAATACCTTCTGCTGCCTGACGACCTTCCCAAATCGCAGTCACGACCAGGTCAGAACCACGAACCATATCACCACCGGCAAAGATTTTTGGATTTGAAGTCTGGAATTTGTATTGCTGTTGTTCAGCTGCAAGTACGCGACCAGAACCATCCAGGTTGATTTCTACATCAGTGAACCAGTCTGCAGGGCTGGTACGGAAACCAAATGCCAACAATACCGCATCTGCAGGCAGAATTTCTTCTGAACCTGGAATTGGTTCTGGACTACGGCGGCCACGGCTGTCTGGTTCGCCCAGTTGAGTCGTTACCACTTTTACGCCAGTCACTTTGCCATTTTCACCCACGATTTCGATAGGTTGACGGTTGAACTGGAATTCCACACCTTCTTCACGCGCATTTTTTACTTCACGACGTGAACCCGGCATATTCGCTTCATCACGACGATAAGCACAAACCACTGACTCAGCACCTTGACGGATTGAAGTACGGTTACAGTCCATCGCGGTATCACCACCACCCAGGACAATCACTTTCTTGCCTTCAACGCTGATGTATTCGGATGGGTCTTTTTCCCAACCTTGACAACGGTTCACGTTAGCAATCAGGAAATCTAGTGCATCATAGACGCCATCCAGATCTTCACCAGCAAAGCCACCTTTCATATAAGTGTATGTTCCCATACCCATAAAGACAGCATCATAGTCAGCGAGTAACTGGTCGATGGTGACATCTATACCAATTTCAGTATTCAGACGGAATTCAACACCCATGCCTGTGAAAATTTCACGACGGCGTTTCATCACGTCTTTTTCCATCTTGAATTCTGGAATACCGAAAGTCAGCAGACCACCAATTTCAGGACGTTTATCAAATACAACAGGTTTAACACCATTACGTACCAGAATATCAGCACAGCCTAAACCAGCAGGACCCGCACCAATGATGGCCACTTTTTTATCAGTCCATTTCACATGAGACATATCTGGACGCCAGCCTAAAGCGAAAGCGGTGTCATTGATATATTTTTCAGCGTTACCAATTGTGACTGCACCAAAACCATCATTTAAGGTACAAGCACCTTCACATAGACGATCTTGGGGACAAACACGGCCACAGACTTCTGGCAAAGTATTGGTCTGGTGACAAAGTTCTGCTGCCTGGAAAATACGACCTTCTGCCAGTAACTTCAACCAGTTTGGGATGTAGTTATGAACCGGACATTTCCATTCACAGTACGGGTTACCACAACCTAGACAACGATGTGACTGATTTGCAGCCACTTCTGTTGTGAAAGGTTTATAAATTTCCACAAATTCTGCTTTGCGGACGTCAATCTCTTTTTTCTCTGGATCTTGGCGTGCGACATCCAGGAATTGAAAGTCATTATTTAGGCGCTCTGCCATCTCTCTCTCCGTGGGTAGACCCAAGGCTTTATTCGCATTACCTTAGGTCTGCCTATATCTGCAGTAGTGGAATTATTGTGGATCAGCTTGAGTTGTTTTCAACAAGGTCAATAAGTTAGCTGCTTTTGGTTTTACCAGCCAGAACTTACGACTATAGAAATCAAACTCATGGCGGATCTTGTACGCCCAAGCACTACCTGTTTCTGCAATATGTTCATCTAAAATGCGAAGCAAGAAGGTCTGATGTTCTTCCATCGCTTCAGTTGAGATACGGTTCAGTTCAATCAACTCATGGTTGTAATGATCTACGAAATCATTGTCCAGGTCCAATACATAAGCGAAACCGCCGGTCATACCTGCACCGAAGTTATGGCCTACTTTACCCAAGACGGTCACGATACCGCCAGTCATGTATTCACAGCAGTGATCGCCTGCACCCTCAATCACGGCAAAGGCACCTGAGTTACGAACTGCAAAACGCTCACCTGCAGTACCCGCAGCAAACAATTTACCACCAGTCGCACCATACAGACAGGTGTTACCAATGATGGCAGTATTTTGGGTCTGGAACGGAGAACCTTTTGGCGGGAAGATCGAGATACGACCACCTGCCATACCTTTACCCACGTAGTCGTTCGCATCACCTTCCAGTTTGAGATGCAGACCACCGGCATTCCAGACACCGAGTGACTGACCCGCTGTACCAGTCAGATTTACTTTAACTGGATGTGCTTCCATACTCAGGTTGCCATAACGTTTGGCAATTTCACCTGACAGACGTGCACCAATTGAACGGTCACAGTTACCTACTGTGAAGCTATATTCACCACCTGTACCTGCTTCGATTGCTGGAAGAATTTCTTCTACCATCTTCTCAGCCAGAATACCTTTATCGAATGGTTCATTACCCTGTACTTCACAGTACTGTGCTTTGCCTTCTGCTGCTGGATGTGACTCAAGCAGTTTGCTTAGGTCAAGGTGAGCATGTTTGTCAGTTTCACCTGGCAGGATTTCCAGCAAATCTGTACGACCAATCAGGTCTTTCAGGCTAGATACACCCAATGCCGCCAACCATTCGCGAGTTTCTTCAGCAATGAAAGTGAAGAAGTTGATCAGCATTTGAGGTTCACCGATGTAGTGCTCTTGGCGCAGATGATCCTGCTGAGTCGCAACACCGGTCGCACAGTTATTCAAGTGACAGATACGCAGGTATTTACAGCCTAAAGCAATCATTGGAGTCGAACCGAAGCCAAAGCTTTCTGCACCCAAGATCGCTGCTTTTACCACGTCAAGACCAGTTTTTAAACCACCATCAGTCTGAACGCGTACTTTGCCACGCAGGTCGTTTACACGAAGTGCTTGATGCGCTTCACTTAAACCTAATTCCCATGGAGAACCCGCATGGTGAATCGAAGACAATGGAGATGCTGCTGTACCACCGTCATAACCAGAAATAGTAATGAAATCGGCATACGCTTTCGCAACACCTGCCGCAATCGTACCTACACCCGGTTCAGATACCAGTTTCACCGATACCATCGCTTGTGGATTAACTTGTTTCAAGTCAAAGATCAACTGTGATAAATCTTCAATTGAATAGATATCATGGTGTGGTGGTGGTGAAATCAGAGTCACACCTGGAACTGAATAACGTAAACGGGCAATCAAGCCGTTCACTTTACCACCTGGCAACTGACCACCTTCACCTGGTTTTGCACCTTGAGCTACTTTAATTTGCAGTACTTCTGCTGATGTTAAGTACGCTGGAGTTACACCAAAACGTCCGGATGCAATCTGTTTGATTTTCGAGTTACGAATCGTGCCATAACGCGCTGGATCTTCACCGCCCTCACCAGAGTTAGAACGACCACCGATGGTGTTCATGGCAATCGCAATCGCTTCATGTGCTTCAGGAGATAGTGCACCCAAAGACATACCCGCAGAGTCAAAACGAGGCAAGATATCTTCTACAGACTCAACCTGATCCACCGGAATTGAATTGTCAGTTTTCAGCTTGAATAAGTCACGAATGGTTGCAATCGGACGATTGTTTACCAGCTCTGCATATTCTTTAAAGTCAGCATAATTACCAGAACGTACTGCTTTATGCAGTGAGTTAATCACATCCGGGTTAAACGCATGGTATTCCTTGCCGAAGACGAATTTCAGCATACCGCCCTGATCAATTGGCTTACGGTTTTTCCAGGCTAAATCTGCCAGTTGCTTCTGGTCATTCTCAAGGTCAGTAAAAGTTGCACCTTGAATACGGCTCGGAACACCTACGAAGCATTTGTTCACAACTTCATTGGATAAACCAACTGCTTCAAACAGCTGACCGCCACGATAAGAAGCCACTGTTGAAATACCCATCTTAGACAGGACTTTCAGCAAGCCTTTTTCAATCCCCTTACGGAAATTGTTTTGCGCATATACCGGATCACCCAGCAATTCACCTTTAGCCACCAGATCATTGATCACGTCATATGCCAGGTATGGATAAATTGCTGTCGCACCAAAGCCAAGCAGAACGGCAAATTGATGTGGATCACGTGCAAAACCGGTTTCAACAATCAGGTTGGCATCAGTACGCAGGCCAGTATTGATCAGATGATGGTGTACTGCACCAGTGACCATCACAGCATTGGCTGGCAAGAAACCTTCACGGATTTTCTTGTCTGAAAGTACCAATAAAGTTTTGCCGTCACGAATCGCTTGCGCTGATTCTTCGCAAATACGAGCAATCGCAGCTTCTAAGCCTTCAGTTTCAGCATAGTTCAGATCAATATCCGCAATCTCATAACCTGTACGGCCTAGCGTGCGGATCTGATGCATTTTTGAATTAGACAGAACCGGACTTGAAATAATCAGACGGTCTGCATGTTCCGGGCCCTGTTCGAAAACGTTTTGTTCACGACCTAAACAGGTTTCTAGTGACATTACAATCGATTCACGTAATGGATCGATTGGCGGATTCGTTACCTGAGCGAACTGCTGACGGAAATAGTCTGAAACATGACGTACCTGACGTGACAGAACCGCCATCGGGGTATCATCACCCATAGAACCCACAGCTTCCTGACCGCTTTCAGCGATTGGACGCAGCAACTGGTCACGTTCTTCGAAAGTTACCATGAACATTTTCTGTGCCGCTTTCAGGTTGTCACCTTTCAAGCCTCGCTCACATAGATATTCTTCCAGCTCAGGGCTACCTTGTAGACGTACAGCATTTTCACGTAACCATTCACGGTACGGACGCATACGTTTCAGGTGATTATTCACATCCTGAGTATCTAGTACTTTACCGGTATAAGTATCGATCACCAGCATTTGGCCAGGACCTACACGTCCTTTAGAAATGACATCTTCAGGTTCATAACCCCATACACCGATTTCTGAAGCCAGTGTGATGTAGCCATTTTTAGTGATGACCCAACGTGCCGGACGCAAGCCGTTACGATCCAGCATACAGATCGCATGACGACCGTCTTGGATAACTAAACCAGCAGGGCCATCCCATGCTTCCATATGTTTAGAGTTGAACTCATAGAATGCACGTAAGTCAGCATCTAAAGTTTCAACGTTCTGCCAAGCAGGTGGAACCAGCATACGTAGCGCGCGGAACAGATCCATACCACCACCAACTAGAATTTCCAGCATGTTATCCAGACTAGATGAATCTGAACCAGTACGGTTTACGATTGGATTCAGCTCAGTCAGACCTGGCAGTAATGGGTTTTCAAATTTAGGCGTACGCGCCATTGCCCAGTTACGGTTAGCCGTAATAGTGTTGATCTCACCATTGTGCGCCAGGTAACGGAATGGCTGAGCTAGTGGCCAGCGTGGCAATGTATTGGTAGAGAAACGTTGGTGGAAGACCACGATATGTGATGCCAGACGCTCATCAGCCAGGTCAGTATAGAAGTCAGCAATCGCTGCTGGCATCATCAGACCTTTATAGCTGATTACAGTTGAGCATAAGGTCGTCACATAGAAGTATGAATCACTGGTTAACTGCTGTTCAGCACGACGACGCGCAAGGAACAATTTACGGTTGAATTCAACCTCAGTCACACCGATTGGGCAGTTCACGATGATCTGTTCAAAAGCTGGTAGAGACTGCATTGCAATCTCACCAAGCGCATCATTATTCGTCGGTACAACACGCCATGCGATAACGCGACAGCCTTCTTCTTCAATTTCTTTCGTCAGGACTTGTTTTGCATGTGCGGCTAATGCTGGGTCCAGATTCAGGAATACTGTACCTACAGCAAAAATCTCACTTAAGGTAATGTCGCTTAAGCGTTTGGCCTCTTCACGGAAGAATTCTTTAGGCATTGCCAGCAATAGACCACAACCATCACCGGTCTTGCCATCAGCAGCAATACCGCCACGGTGGGTCATACAACTTAGACTATGAATTGCAGTCTTGACCAGATCATGACTGGCATCACCCTGCATATGGGCGATCAAACCGAAACCACAGTTATCTTTAAACTCATCCGGTTGGTATAAACCTTGAGCGGGAGCTACATTATTAGGCGATGGCATGTGCATAGCGTACCCTTCTTTTCACTAAGCCCGATAGGCTATTAAACAATCTAAATTCTGCTGTGCGTGACTGTCTGATTTGCTCCGCAAGCTAAGCAGCTTTATAGAGCAAAATATCATTGAGTATCTTTTCAACATAATCCTTTTTCAGACGGAATGCATGAAAAATAACATTCATTTTGCTGATGGATAAGATAAAAATAAGCAACAAAGATGACAATTACGCCTATTCATCGAATCATTTTCGCGCCAAAACAGGGAGATTAATTCAATTCATGCACCAATAAAGCAAATTTCATGCCAACTTAAGGAGCAAAAATCAAAACAACACAAATGACAAAGATTTAGCCTACAAAAGGAAAATTATGATTATTTATGGTGCGTATTTTTTGCACCAAAAGCGCACATTTATAATAAAGATAAAGTGTCTGTGCGCTATTTTAGACCGGCCTAGTTAAATGGATCACTAATCTCGTTTTCTTGAGGTCGAGCATTGCCATTTGATGAGCGCGGACTTCCTTCGACCTGACTTTGAGATTTCTGTACATCCACTACATTACCTTCCTGATCACGACGAACAATCGTGGTACTTGTAGTGCTTTCTTTAGGCGTGACCACAGGCGCTGAAGGTTGAGCTTTCGGTCTTATCTGTACGGATTCATCAACTTTCGGTAAAGGTACATTTTTCAACTGAATTTCATAAAGTTTTTGATTACTTGCCAGTTCTTCCGAACCCATACTGTTGACCAGACTGGCATATTGTTGCATGGCCACAACTTTAGGCTGGACGGATTTAGGCAGATTGAGGTTGAGCGCTGATAAAGCCTGTTGAGCTTCTGCTGCGGTTTTATACAGGCCATATAACAATACATATTGTTCAGGCTGGTTCTCACCTGAAAGCCTTAAATAAACAAAAGGCTTACGATCCTGCTGCTTTTTTAGGAAGGTTTTTAGAATGGCTTCATTACCTACACGAAATAGCTCAATCGCATGCTGTTTTTTTACTTCACCAATATATTTGGTTCCACGAAATTCAGGCTCATGACTAACATTGACAACAATTCGAGTATTGAGATCAAGAGGCTTAACTTCATCAGAAAGTGCACCAAGATGGGTCATTGAGGCCACTTTTTCTGGTTGAATCTGTAATTCAACTTCCGTTTCCGGCTTCTTCTCTACTTCTACCACTTCATCTGTATCGGTAATAGCCCAAAAAACCAAGGCAGCAAATAGACAGCATACGCCACAGACCAGCCAGAAGTAATGCTGAATCTTTTGCCAAGGGGTACGTAATGCTGTCATAAAAATTTAAACCTATGCCTGATGAGCTAAAATCGCCTGTTGCATCAACTCGATATCAAAGTCTCGAGTAATGATCGCTTTTCCAAGTTGCTGCAATAATACAAGACGAAGCTGCCCATTTAAAACTTTCTTGTCGTGAGCCATATAAGCTAGGAAATCGTCAAGTGGGATTTTAGGACAAACAATCGGTAATTGCGCACGAGAAATGATTTTTTTTGTACGCTCAAGGTCTTCTAATGAAATCCAACCCATGCGATGGGATAAATCTGCTGCCATTACCATACCGGTTGCTACAGCTTCACCATGTAGCCATTCACCATAGCCCAGATAAGACTCGATCGCATGACCAAAAGTATGACCGAGATTAAGTAAAGCACGCTCACCCTGCTCTTTTTCATCATTCGCTACAATACGGGCTTTATGCGCACAAGAACGATAAACCGCTTCAGCCAGCAATTGCTCATCACGAGCAATAAGACCTTTCATATTGGCTTCTAACCAGACCAGAAATTCTTCATCACCGAGCAAGGCATATTTAATCACTTCAGCCAAACCGGCAGATAGCTCACGATCTGGCAGCGTAGATAGCTGCGACATATCTGCCAGCACCACTTGTGGCTGCTGGAAAGCACCAATCATGTTTTTACCCAGTGGATGATTAATGCCGGTTTTACCTCCTACACTAGAATCCACTTGAGAAAGTAACGTTGTTGGCACCTGAATAAAATAGACACCACGCTGGAAACAGGCAGAGGCAAAGCCGGCCATATCTCCAATAACACCACCACCGAGTGCCAGAACCGTACAGTCGCGGTTAAAGCCTGCCTCAAGCAATGCATCAAAAATTAGGTTTAGATGTTCAATATTTTTGTATTTCTCACCATCCGGCAAAATACAGGTCGCCACAGTTTTACCCAAATTTTTCAATGCAGCCTTATAGCGATCCAGATAGAGTGGTGCCACCGTCTCATTACTGACAACCATCACCTGCTTGCCATGAATATAGGACTCAAGCAATTCCTGAGGATTCAAGTTACTACCAATAAAAATAGGGTAACGACGTTCACCGAGTTCGACATATAAGGTTTTCATGAGGGGATAACCACTTTTTCAACTGAACTTATTTTTTTGGAAGGATGAGATTCAGAATACGCTGCGCCAGATCTCGTGCAGCTCCCTGATTGGTCTCAATGATGTAATGTGCGACTTCCCGGTATAACGGATCCCGTAATGCAAGCAAATCTCTGAGTTTCTGTTCAGGATTTTCGACTTGTAACAAGGGACGGTTTTTGTCGCGATAGGTTCGCTGAAGCTGAATTTCAACTGGAGTGTAAAGATAAACAACGATGCCTCGCTGCTTTAAATAATCCCGATTAGGAGCCTGAGTAATTGCACCACCACCAGTCGCAAGTACCAACTGTGGACGTGAGGTTAACTCATCAATTACAACAGTTTCACGATGACGAAAACCCTTTTCACCCTCTTTTTCGAAGATCCAGGGAATCGTAGCCCCTGTTTTCCGCTCAATTTCATGATCGCTGTCCAGAAATTCTCGTCCTAACAGTTCTGCTAAATGTCGTCCTACTGTTGTTTTACCGGCCCCCATCGGCCCTACCAAATAGATATTTGGCAGGGTTTCAAACTCTTTGCTTGGCAAGGAGTCACCTATTCATTTTGTTAAATTCAAAATATATTAATGATTTCTTGAAACACTGTCATTAACAATTCGAGGTGTAACAAAAATCAGCAACTCACGCTTGTTATCTGATTTAACATCTTTACGGAACAAACGACCTAAATAAGGTAGATCACCCAAGAAAGGAACTTTAGTTTGCGCATTTCGAGTTTCTTGCTCAAAAATACCACCTAACACCACTGTTTCACCATTATCAACCAGTACATTAGTATTGATCTGGTTTTTATTAATGGTTAACTGTCCAGTTGGTGTCGGATTTCCTGGTGAGTCACTGGTTATATTCAACTCCATTTGCACCTTGCCATCTGGCGTAATACTTGGTGTAACGTCCAAACTTAAAGTTGCATCAATAAACTCTGTAGTCGACACTGCATTAGCACCACCGCCTTCTGAAGACTGATAAGGAATTTGGGAACCAGATGCCACAGTCGCTTTTTGCTTGTCAGCAGTGAGCACTTTTGGCGTAGAAATCACTTCACCATAACCGTCTGCCTGTAGCGCAGAAAGTTCAAGATCCAGCATAAAATCCGAAAGGCTAATTAAGCCAAAAGCAATACGGCTAGCCCCTTGACTGGTTACCCCTAAATCTACATTCAGGTTATCTGGGCGCTGAATATCATAGGTAAATCCGCCTAGATCACTTTCCTGAGGGTCTCTCAAATCCCATAGGGTAGTGTCACTCCCCCCCACAAGAAGGTGATTATTATTGGTAATCCCTTGAGACAGGATTCCCCATTTCACACCCATTTCTTTGGTAAAGTCAGTAGTTGCACGAACGATACGCGCCTCAACCATCACCTGTTTCACTTGCACATCAAGCAGATCGACCATATTACGGATTTTATCAATGAAAGGCTGGGTATCATTCACAATAATCGTATTGGTACGGGCATCAATAGAGATAGAGCCACGTGAACTTAATAAACTTTCTCTATCATCATTGTTACTCGTGCCATTCGAACTCCCTGATCCTGATGCGCTCTTATTTTGAGTAATCAGTTTTTCAATATCTGCTGCTTTTGCATAACTGAGCTGCATATATTCAGTTTGAATCGGCGCAAGTGCAACACTTTGCTTTAAGGCCTTAGCTTCTTCCTCTTCAGCCTTAATTAATTCTGCCACTGGTGCAATCCAGATCACATTACCATTACGACGCTTATCCAGATTTTTGGTTTTTAATACAATATCTAAAGCCTGATCCCAAGGAACTTCCTTGAGGCGTAAGGTAATATTACCCTGTACGCTATCTGCAGCAACCATATTGATATCGGTAAAATCGGCTAATAACTGTAGAACTCGACGGACTTCAATATCCTGAAAATCTAGAGAAATCTTCTTACCTGTATAAGCGACTGATTTAGGACGTAAAGGCCCTTTAACTTCTGGACGCTTCAAACTGATAGTCAGCTTATTATCTGTCTGGAAAGCCATATATTCATAGCTTTCCGCAGACTGAATGGTAATCATGCCTGATCCATTCTGGTTGACTGCATCTACGGTTGAAACAGGCGTGGCAAAATCATTCACATTCAAACGTCGGGTCAAATGTGCCGGAATCTTGGAGCCCAGAGTCCGCACAATCACTTTGGTTCCCTGCTGCTGTACATCGACTGGTGTGTTCTGACCTGCCAGATCAATTACCACCAGTCCTTCACCTTGCGCACCCCGCTGGAAACCAATATTGGTAATCCCTTGAACGACCTGCTGTTGTACAGGCTGAGCAATAGCAACTGGAGTAGCAGAATTAATTTTTAAAATAAAGGTATTGCCTTCCACACGTGTCGTAAATGCACCTGCATTAGCGAGATTCACCGTCAGTCGAGAACGCTGTGCATCTGAGCTAACATCCACTGAACTGGCTTCAGCAGTCGCAACTGGAATACTAGACTGTTTTAGATTTTGTTGTGCCTCATTAAAATCCAGAATCAGACGTGATGGAGATTCCAGCTGATAGGCTTGAGGCTGAGGTGGCAGACCATTAAACATCACTCGGATTTCAGTTCCCTGTCCAGGAATCTGCATTGGTACCACATTGGTCATTGAAACCTGCGCACTCGCTGCTTGCATCACAGCAATCGCGACAGCCCCCATAGAAAACTGACGAAACACATGATTCATTGTATTAGCATCCCCAAAAATAAATTCTTTAATACTCTTATTCATTTTTATTCCTTAAAACTTATGGCGCTGGTCCAATCAAAACCAGACTTCGTGGACGTTCCACATATCCCTCACGGCCATCTGGAATAATCTCAATCAAGTCAATCTGTGTCGGCGTAATTCTCGTTACACGACCATGATTAAGTCCCATATAGCTGCCACGTTGTATCCGTTCAATTTCCCCATCAGGCGTTTGAATTAGAGCCAGAATCTGCCCCGCCTGATTCCGCATACTACCTTTCATGCTTAAGGTTTCGAGTGGATAGCTTTCTAAAGGCTGTAATTGGCGTGACAAGTTGGGATAAACTCGCTTACCTGCCATAATTTTCAATTCGGCTGCTAAAGAGCTTGGCAGGAAAGGACTTTTCAGCTGATGAGCTGCGTAATTAAACATTTCTGTCGGAATAAAATCCGGCGCCGGTTCAATCGGTAATGGCGGTTGATTACGAATATTGGCCATTTCCTGATTGACTGCATCAATTCTTGATTCACAGCCCACCAATAAAAATCCGAGCGTTAAAGCTGAAGTAATTTTAATGATATTCATTACTGAGCTCCCTGCGTATCAGTTGTGGCTGGAGTAGATGAAGCATCTGCATTACCAACATAACGATAGGTTTTCGCTTTTACCACATAATCAATGACAGGAATTTCAGATTTCTTTTCTTTATTTTCAGTCCCTGTAATGGTGAAGTCATGCAGTGTAACGATGCGCGAAAGTCCTGCAATACTGCTCACAAAAGAACCAAAGGCATGATAATCCCCAGTGGCTTCAATAGCGATTGGTTGTTCAATAAAGAATTCCTGCTTGATTTCAGGTTCCAGACGAATATTTTTGAATTTCAGTCCGGAGTTCACTCCACTCAGGTTAATATCTTCAACCAGACCAGGAATTTCAGTTTCTTTCGGCAATTGTTCCAATTGCTGATTAAAACGTGCTTCCATCTCCTGCAACTGAATCTGATACTGCTGTAAATTACGCAGCTTGGATTCCTTTTCCCGGAATTCATTTAACAGGTTTTGTTCTTGAGCACTGGCTTGTGAAATTGCTTCTATCTTGCCGCGAATAAACCCGAAATACCCCAGCATAAAAACCAGAATAACAATAAAGATCCAGCAGGTAATTTTGACTGATAATGGCCAGCTACCATAATTATTTGGATCTAGTGTATTGAATTGTTGAAAGAACTTTTCAACTGTCATTTTTTTTCTAGGAACAGTCCCTACGTCTTGGCTTAATTCATCGAATCCGTCATTACTCATGATGATGCCTCCGCTGTAGTTGTGACTGGTGTTTGTCCTTCTTTAAGTGTTGGCTCAGCGATTTGATCCAGATCAACCGTGACCGTAAAGCTGCCATAAGATTCTTCCACTCGAGGAATCACTGATGATGGCGCTTTATCTTTTGGTTCTTCAGCAACCAGGAAAGCATTCATAAATGCATTACGATACCAGGTAGAAGCCTCCAGATTACGTAGCAATTCAGCCACTGTATTCGGACTTTCCGCCTTACCTTCAATGGTGAATTTATCGCCGGTACGCTGGAATTTGGTAATGTACATATTGCTTGGTGTGACCCGTACAATTTCATCAATCAGGTGAACTGCGATCGGCCGTTGAGTCTGTAAACCCTGAATCAGCTTCATACGTTCAACAATTGCATTACGCTGGTCTTGTAAACCATCCAATGCTTTCAGCTGTACATCCAGATTCTGGTTAGTACTGATCACCAGCTGATTGGCCTGTTCCTGATCCTGAAGTTTTTGATCGTAATAGAACCAGGTTGAACCTGCTGCTGCCAATCCTAGAAAAAGTGCCCCGGCACAAATCGCTACAAATTCATTATTTCTTTTAATTCTTAGCTCATCGCGCCAAGGGAGTAAGTTAATCTTTGCCATTAATCAAAACTCCTCAATGCCAAACCACATGCAACCATGAGTGAGGACGCGTCATTTTCAATTTTTTTAATATCAATTTGAGGAGAAAAGCCCATTTGCAGGAACGGATTGGCAATCGTGACCCGGTAGCCGAGTTTTTGCTGTAATAGTTTTGCCAGACCTGGAATATTGGCATTCCCCCCTGCCAATAAAATATGGTCAATCTCGTTAAACTGAGATGAAGAGAAGAAGAACTGTAATGAACGCGCTGCCTGCTGCACGACTGCATCTAGAAAAGGTTCCAGCACTTCGATGTCATAGTCATCCGGTAAGGCACGGGTTTTTTTAGCACGACCTGCTTCCTCAAAAGACAATCCATAACGGTTCTGGATTTCCTGAGTCAGCTGTTTGCCACCAAAAACCTGCTCACGGGTATAAATGATCTTGTTATTCTGCATGACGGATAAGGTCGTCATACTATGACCAATATCCAGGATCCCGACAGTATTTACCCCCATCGGTAAGGTATCCGAAAACACCTTGAATGCATTTTCTAATGCAAAACTTTCGACATCTGCAATTTTTGGATTAAGATTGGCAATTTGCAGTACTTCAGAACGCGCTTCAACATTTTCTATTCGGGTCGCTACCAACAGGACATTGACCCGGTTCGGATTGGTTAAACGGTCTGGCAGAACTTCGAAGTCCAGGCTGGCTTCGTCAAGTGGGAAAGGAATATATTGTTCAGCATCTTCACGAATCTGAACTTCACGTTCATCATCCGACATATCGGCATCCATTTCGATGATTTTGGTGATGACCATAGAAGTTGGAATCGCAAAAGCTGACTGACTGGACTGGGTATTGGCCAAATTAATCGCACGCCCCAACGCATCACCCACCGCTTCTGGATTTAAAATGTTTTTTTCAACGACACTACTTTCTGGTAGTGGGACCAAAGCATAACTTTCTACCCAGTACCGACCGTTCTTTACAGAGAGCTCTAAAACTTTAACAGAAGTCGAACTAATATCGACTCCTATTAACCCCTTATTTGGCTTACGATATAACCTGCGCACAATACAATTCCTATTATTTTTTTATCCCCAATAAAAACAAACTCACCAATCTGTGCCGGCCTATAATTTTATACAGATACAATAACTCATCTAACAATATGTATATCTAAAGGATATACTGACCGGTAATTAGTTTGCCATTAGCTCTTATTAAAACTTACTTGTTATGAAAAAGCTATCTTGTTCAGGCCTTGTTCATCCATTTTTTTTGATCATTATCATTATTTTGATCTCAATTCCGATGGGTTTCTATGGCATGTATCTCTATATTGCCCCATCTTTGCCTGAAATGTCTACGCTTAAAAAGGCACCTTTATTAAAGCCTTTACAAGTTTTTAGCTCAGATAATAAGCTCATTGCAGAGTATGGTGGCAAGCTTTCTGTTCCTGTGAATTATGAACAGATTCCGAAAGAATTTATTCACGCCTTCCTCGCTGCAGAAGATTCTAGTTTCTTCGAACACAGCGGGATCAGCTTTAAAGGTTTAGGACGTGCAGTCAGTGAAACCATTACTGGCTCTGATGTACAGACTGGTGGTTCGACCATTACCATGCAGGTCGCCAAAAACTACTATTTAAGTCCCGAACGTACTTTAAAGCGTAAGCTAACTGAAATTTTCCTGGCACGTAAAATAGAACAGAATTTAAGTAAAGAAGAAATTCTGACTTTATATGTCAATAAAATTTTCTTGGGAAAAAATGCTTACGGCATCGCGGCAGCAGCCAAAATCTATTACAACAAAAGTTTAGATGAGCTTTCGATTGCGCAAATGGCAATGATCGCCGGTCTTCCTAAAGCACCTTCTCGCTACAATCCGGTGGCCAATCCTAAACGTGCACTGGAACGTCGTAACTGGATTTTAGGTCGTATGCTGCAATTGGGTTATCTGAATCAAAGCCAATATCAGGAAGCCATTGCTGAACCGATTAAACTGGATATGCCTGACCGCAGTACGCGTAACAAATTTCCCTACGTCGGTGAAATGGTTCGCTCTGAACTGGTAGAAAATTTTGGTGAACAGGCCATAGATTCAGGCTATAAAGTTTACACGACGATCCACAGTGAACGTCAGGCTTATGCTGAACAGGCGGTACAGGATGGTTTAGAAGCTTATGATCGTCGTCATGGCTGGCGAGGTGCTGAGGCTCATGATCAGCCCCTGCAAAATTTCCGTGTCTATGCCAACACTTACCCTGCTGAAGTGACTAAGGTCAACAATAATAGCTTTGAAGCATTGATGCAGGATGGTACAACCGTAACTGTGCCTTGGTCAGGCATGTCCTGGGCTCGTCCTTATCGTAGTGCAAACAGTGTAGGTGCTGCACCAAGCAGAGCATCACAGATTGTTAAAGTTAAAGATATTGTTCGTTTAAGACCTAATGAGAATAAAAGTTCCTGGGCACTGGTACAAACACCTCAGGTACAGGGTCAATTAATTGCATTAAACCCGAATAATGGTGCCATTGAAGCCATTGTCGGTGGTTATAATTTTTATCAATCCAAATTTAACCGTGCGACCAAAGGCTGGCGTCAGCCGGGTTCAACTATTAAACCCTTCGTTTACGCTCTGGCTTTAGAACGTGGTATGACTCCACACACCATGGTCAATGATGCACCGATTACTATTGGTAAATGGAGTCCGCGTAATTCGGATGGTCGTTATTTAGGGATGATTCCTTTACGTCGTGCTTTATATCTGTCACGTAACACGGTTTCAGTTCGCCTATTACAAACCGTCGGTATTGAGCGTACCCGTCAGTTATTTATGGATTTTGGCTTACAGGATAACCAGATTCCACGTAACTACACCATTGCTCTAGGTACACCTCAGGTTTTACCAATCCAAATGGCCACTGGTTATGCTACGTTCGCCAATGGTGGTTATCGGATTCAGCCACATTTTATTACGCGTATCGAAGATCCCTATGGCAAGACTATTTTTGAGGCTAAGCCTGAATATGCCTGCATCTCGTGTATTAATGCTCAGGAAGAAAGCCCTCAACCAACAGGCGCGCTCACTCCTGATGATGAAGCAATTGAAATCAATAACAAAACCTTAGCACAGAAACCAGAGACACCACAAATCTCGGCTGAAGACAGTAATTACCGTCAGGCAGAACGTATTCTAAAATCTAGCTCTGCTTATGATATGGCTAATATCCTGCGTGATGTGATTCAGCATGGTACGGGACGTGCTGCTTTAAGAATTGGTCGTAGCGATATTGGGGGTAAAACCGGTACCACCAATGATGCCAAAGATGCCTGGTTTGCAGGTTTTAATGGCAAGCTAGTCACCGTTGCCTGGGTCGGTTTCGACCAGCCAAAAACTTTAGGTCGCCGTGAATATGGTGGCGTGGCAGCCTTACCAATCTGGACCGACTTTATGGGGAATGCCTTAAAAGGCACACCAGAAGCTTGGGTTCGCCTGGATCGTAATGCCAAGGCGCCAATTAACCGTAATAAAGTAGTACAAGGTGAGCAAGAACAGCATGATCCGTCGTCTCCACCTTTAGCGACGCCTCTGTATCGACCTGCTCCGGTTGTGATACCTAAACGACAAAGCAATGATTTTGAAGATTTACCTGATCAGGAAATTCGCATACCGGATGATGAAAGAGTAGCGCCAAGAGACCAGCCACTACAGCCAAATCGGGTGGTGGATCCTTTGGAAAACTTGATTGAAGAAATTGAATAATCTGAACCAATAAAAAATCCCTCATTATTGAGGGATTTTTTATTTTTGGATTTTAAATTTATTTCTTCTGAAATACATAAATCTGGAATTGAGCCATTAAATCGAATTGATCCTGCTGCTCAAGTGCCAGACGGCGTTCAGGTTTGGTTTTATAAGCATAGGGAGTCATAGTAATCAGGTTTTTTAAATCTGCTTGAGCCAAAGTCATTGGCGCATCAATCACCTGTTCACTTACCAGATTAAATGCATCCTGCAACTGCTCAACAAATTTATGTGGCTCGTGTGCTTTTACTTCCTCAAATAAGGCTTCACGCATCGCATATAAATGTTGTGGTGCAGGGGTTACCACCATCAAATAAGATTTTGGCTTTAATACCCGTAAGATTTCCTGTTTCGGAATTGGGCTAAATAAGCTGGTACACAGATCAATGGATTGATCCAATACCGGCAAGGTCGCCCCTGTCCCTACCACCCAGGTAATTTCTTTATTCAGTTTAGCTGCAACCTGAACTGCATTTTTGGCAATATCTACACCGACACATTGCATCACTTCAGCCTGCATGGCATCGGTGTAATAACCTTCGCCACAACCAATATCGAGCAGATTTTCAATCCGCAGCTCACAGATTTTCTTGACCACAGCCTGTTGCAGAGGTGCATAGTGACCTGCGCTCAGAAATGCACGGCGTGCCTGCACAGATTCAGGCGTATCACCCGGATTTTTACTATGTTTATGCTGCACTACATGCAGATTCACATAACCCTGCTTGGCTATATCATAGCTATGCTGATTGTCACAGCGCCATGTACGTTCATTTAAGCGTAACTGCTCACGACAAACAGGACACATCAGTAAGTTCATTTTTTAATTTCTCCAAAACAAAAAAGCCGGCATGCGCCGACTTTTTCAAATGCATTTCTTAGCGTAATTTTAAGGTCATTAGGCCTAAAACTACCAGCATAATTGTAATAATCCAGAAACGAATGACGACTTGAGTTTCACGCCAGCCTTTCTTTTCATAATGGTGATGTAAAGGTGCCATTAAGAAAACGCGTTTATTACGCATCCGCAGTGAACCAATCTGCAAGAATACAGAAATTGCTTCCACCAAGAATACACCTGCCATAATCGCAAACACGATTTCCTGACGCACCATCACGGCAATTGTACCCAGCATTGCACCTAAAGATAACGCACCCACATCACCCATAAACACCTGAGCTGGGTGAGCGTTATACCAGAGGAATGCCAGACCGGCACCAATCATCGCAGCACAGATGACTACCAGTTCGGAAGAATATTTCACATAAGGAATATGTAAGTAGTTAGCGAAACGTACATCGCCTGCCAGATAAGCAAATACCCCTAAACCTGCTGCAACCAGAACAATTGGCATGATCGCCAGACCATCCAGGCCATCGGTCAGATTTACGGCATTGGATGCACCATTAATCACGAAGTAAGTGAAAATAATGAAGCCAATTCCCAGCGGAATCACGGACAATGGAATGGTGTGATCCTTAAAGAATGGAATCAGCACATCCAGCATATTGGCAGTCACAACCGGATTCGGTTGCTGCTGTGCGATCACATACAGTGCAATACCAGCACCCAAAGAACCCACTGATGTCCAGAAGAATTTCTTGCGTGCAGGTAGGCCGGCATTGTCCTTATAACGGATTTTAATCCAGTCATCCGCCCAGCCCACGGCGCCGAAAATCACCATCACCGAGAGCACAATCCAGACATAAGGATTCGTCAGGTCTGCCCACAGTAAGGTGGAGATCCCGATCGAGAGCAGGATTAACACCCCACCCATAGTCGGTGTACCCATTTTCTTGGCATGATTCTCAGGAGCAAACGAACTTACTGCCTGACCATATTTTAGTGCCTGCAATTTACGGATCATGATCGGACCCAAGACCAAACCGATAGTCATAGCGGTCAAGACGCTGAGCAAAGCACGTAAAGTTAGATAACGAACCACCTGAAACGTGCTATCAAAGCCCGCCAGATGATCAAATAGCCATAACAGCATTTAGAGTTTCTCCATCAATGCAGCCATCAATGTTTCCATATGGGTAAAACGTGACCCCTTGAACAGGAAAGACATTGGCTGGGGATGATGTGTTTCAATCAAATCAATTAAAAACGGTAAAGCCTGCTCTTGATTCAGGAAAGCCTGCATTTTCTTACCATATTGCGTACTACGTGCACCTTCTTGTGCAGCTGGAGCAAATTCACCCACAGCCACCACAAAATTAATGCCTTTGACCGATACCAGATCCCGACCAAGTTTATAATGCTCGATTGCAGCAGATGAACCCAGTTCACCGATATCGCCGGTCACCATCACTCGAATGCCCTGCTGCTGCGCTAAAACTTCAGCCGCTGCACGCATCGAGCTTGGATTGGCATTGTAGGTATCATCAATAAATAAAAAATCTTTATGCGGTATAAAGTTCAAACGACCTTTGGCACCAACAGCTTGTTCAAGGCCAGCCACGATATCATCCAGACTAATACCAATTGCCAAAGAAAAAGCCACCGCTGCAGTTGCGTTTTGCACATTGTGTTCACCAGCAAATGGTAGATTTACGGTTTTAGTACCTTGTGGTGTATTTAGCGTGAAAGTCGCAGATTGCGGATGTAGTTCTACGTCAGTTGCATAGACGTCACCACCCTGACCAAAACTCAAAGTTTTCTCGGTTTTGACGGCTGCACGGATTTGCTCGGCATAATCATCTGCTGCAGGCACAATCGAAGTTTCAAAAATATGCGAATAGATTTCAGACTTGGCGCGACAAATCCCATCACGGCCACCAAACTCACCTAAGTGTGCGGTACCGATATTAATGATACCGGCCACATGTGGCTGTACCAGGTTGGAAGTGTAATCAATTTCACCCTGATGGCTTGCACCCAGTTCCATCACTGCATACTGATGTTCAGCACGCAATTCCAGCAACATCATTGGGACACCCAAATCATTATTCAGGTTACCGCGAGTGACTAAAGTCGGTGCCAAACGCGACAGGATACTACCCAGCATTTCTTTGGTCGTGGTTTTACCGCTACTACCAGTCAAGGCAATGACTTTAAGCTGTGAGTTTTGCTGACGACGATAAGTGCCAAGATGACCCAATGCCAGACGAGTATCTTCAACTACTAGCTGGCAAATATCTGCGTCAACAGGTTGGCTGACAATCGCGATTCCACAGCCCTTCTCAGCCACTTGAGCAATAAAGTCATGTGCATCAAAACGCTCACCTTTAAGTGCTAGGAAAACATCCCCTGCTTCGGCATGACGGGAATCAGTTAAAATCCGCTTAATCTGACCTTCAGGTTTTTTATCATTCAGCCAATAACCATGAGTGGCTTGCTGTAACTGTTCAATTGTCCATGGCTCTAGAGGCACGGTACTTGTTGTTGAAGTATGCATGTAAAATCCTAATGCGCTGGAAATGCTAAATCACGGTTGTGATGCTGGGCATCAATCGCGGCCTGTACCTCGACCAAATCATCAAACCAATGTCGCACCCCATCAATCTCCTGATAATTTTCGTGTCCCTTACCGGCAATCACTACAATGTCACCTGGCTGCGCCTGGTCGACTAAAAAGCGAATTGCTTCACGACGGTCATGAATTTCATGATAGCTTTTGTCTGAAAAATCGACACCCTGCTTCATGTCAGCGAAAATCTGGTTTGGATCTTCAGTACGTGGGTTGTCCGAAGTCAGCACTGCAATATCAGCGCCCTCAAGTGCAGCCTGTGTCATCAACGGACGTTTGCCACGATCACGATCACCGCCACAGCCAAAAGCAACCCAGAGTTTTTGGCTGACATGACGCTTCAGCGTAAGCAAGACCTGATTCAGGGCATCTGGAGTATGCGCATAATCCACGACAAATAAACGCTCATCATCACGAATGACCTGCATACGGCCTGGTGCACCTTTCAGCTCAGGCACAGTTGCGATTAAATCGGCTAATGAAAATCCCACCTGCTCTACCACAACTAGGCTCGCAACCAAATTTTCGATATTGAAATGACCCAACAAAGGACTATGCACAGTAAATGTATCTTGTGCAGTGATCAGTTTAAAGTCAGCACCGGAAATACTGTACTGGATATCCTGAACCCGATAATCGGCTGCTTGCGACAAAGAATAAGTCAAAATTTTCGGTTGGTTTGGATTGGTTTTTGCAGCATTCAGCATCACCTCTGCATGTGCGTCATCAATATTGATGACTGCAATTTTCAGAGATTTAAAGCTGAATAAACGCGATTTGGCTTCTGCATAAGCTTCCAGCGTACCGTGATAGTCGAGATGATCTCGACTTAAATTGCTATAAGCCGCAATTTCAATCGTACAACCATTCAGACGACCCTGCTCCAGACCATGCGAACTCGCTTCAATTGAGGCAAATTCCGCACCTGCCTGTGCATAGGCATGCAAGGCATTTTGCAATTGCAGGGCATCGAGTGTGGTATGAGAAGAGGCTTCCAGATTCGGCAAAATACCATTTCCTGTAGTCCCCATAACTGCACAGGCTTTGCCTTGCAGCATCAGCAACTCAGCAACCAGACGGGAAATTGTGGTTTTACCATTGGTACCAGTTACGGCCAGAATACGGGCAGTATTGACTGGCTGAGTCGCTTGCAGATAGTGCTTCTGCCATTCGCCCATCAAGTGACGGACATTCGGTACTACCAAAGCTGGAGCAATATCCAGATCTTGTTCTGAAATCACGGCCAGTGCACCCAATGACAAGGCTTTCTTGGCATATTCTGCAGTTTTTTCAGGTTGAGACAAGCTGGTCAGGGCAATAAAAATTTGCCCCAGTTTAACTTTGCGGCTGTCCAGTTCGAAACCCTGAAAGGATTGTCGCATCCATTCAGCAGGTTCTTGAACGGCGTAGAGATCTTGAAATGTAATTGACATTGATCACCTATTTACTGGACTTTGGGAGATTCTAAAGGTTTGTCCAATGGAACATTCAGCAGGCGTAAAGACTCCTGCATCACACGAGCAAAGACAGGTGCAGATACCGTACCACCATAGTAGGTGCCTTGTGGGTTTTCTACCACCACCACCATAGCGATCCGTGGGTCACTGACTGGTGCCACGCCGGCAAATAAAGCACGGTATTCATTGGTCGAATAACCTTTACGGTCGGCACGCAATTTATGCGCAGTACCCGTTTTACCTGCAACACGATAACCAGGTACGGTTGCACGGGTTGCTGTACCACCAGGCAAAGTTGCTGTTTCCATCATCAGCAGAACCTGTTCTGCGATTTGAGGATCAATCATCTGCTCGCCTTGTGGCTGTTCTTCTAACTTATATAGACTTAAAGGCACTTTCACACCTTTGTTCGCCAGCATGGCATAGGCATCAGCCAATTGCAGCACAGTCGCATTCAGACCATAACCATAAGCCATGGTTGCTACTTCAGACACATTCCATTTACTTGGCGGCAGAATCAAACCAGAACTTTCACCCGGAAATTTCACTGCGGAACGCTGACCAAAACCAAGACGTTTATAGAAAGTCGGTAAAGTTTCATACGGCAGTGACAAAGCTAATTTGGCCACACCGACGTTTGATGATTTCTGGATAATGCCACCCAGTGTCAACTGACCGTAGTTATGCGTATCACGAATAGTATGA
This sequence comes from Acinetobacter sp. UBA5984, assembly GCF_002429925.1. Taxonomy (NCBI): domain Bacteria; kingdom Pseudomonadati; phylum Pseudomonadota; class Gammaproteobacteria; order Moraxellales; family Moraxellaceae; genus Acinetobacter; species Acinetobacter sp. UBA5984. Next base: position 13,132 of record NZ_DJBE01000053.1, on the reverse strand, counting down.
TTCCCGACCCGCATACTACCTGGACTCGTATTGATCACCGAATTGGCCGTATATTTCCCGCTCTCTAGAGCCATCGCCACTGTTAGCGGCTTCATGGTTGAACCCGGCTCGAAGGAATCGACAGCACCACGGTTACGCATTGCGTCTTTATTTAATAAGCCATTCTTGTCATTCGGGTTATAAGAAGGCCAAGAAGACATTGCCAGAATTTCACCAGTTTTGACATCGACTGCAATCGCCGTTGCGGAGCGGGCATTATTGGCGACACCCGCTGCAGTGAGTTCACGGTACATAATGTACTGTAAACGTGAGTCGATACTCAGGGTAATATTTTCACCCGGCTCGACTTCTTTAATCACTTCCGGTTCTTTAACCCGGTTGCCTTTTTTGTCACGGATAATCTGCTGTTCACCATCCTGACCGGCAAGACGAGTATTCAGCTGCATCTCCAGACCTTCGATCCCAGTTCCTTCACTATTGGTCAGACCAATAATCTGGGAGTTTGGGTGTGGCTGCGGATAATAACGCTTATAGTTTTTCTCGGTATACACACCCTGGAAATTACGCTTCATGATCAGTTCCGCCTGTTGTGGCGGCACTTCTTTTTTCAGGATCAGATAACGTGAACGTGGACGCTCTTCCATTTTTTTGCGCAATTCAGCACGATCCATACCCACTGCATCAGCCAGCTCATCCAGATTCAGGTTTTTATCTGGGAGTTGACGTTTCAGTTTACGGCTATTCGGCTCTTTCTGTAGCGCCAGCATGGTCTCATCATAAAGTTTTTTATTATCAAAATAGTCACGTGGGTCAATCACGATTTTCATAATCGGCGTACTGATCGCCAGCGGAATACCATTACGATCATAAATTACGCCACGCATAGCCTTGATGGTATTGGTTCGCAGAATATTGGCATTGGCTTTATTTTGCAGAAAATCCTTATTAATAATCTGCACATAAAAAGCTCGGCCGATCAGTGTCACAAAACACAGCAGCACCACGGCCCACATGATGTAAAAACGGTTGATATAAACATTTAAGGCATTTTTCTCGGTGACGGACTGCTTTTTACGTACCGGTTGCTTCTTTCTCTTGTCTACCATGTTCGAGCGCTAGCCTTATTTTTTCTCATCTGAAGGTTGTGGTAAGGAAATTACGACACTCTGTGAAATCGAAGGTGAATACATCCTTAACTGAGTCACTGCACGGGTACCAATCTGCGCGGTCGCACCAAAGGTCTGCTGTTCAATCAGCAAACGTCCCCACTCTGCATTCAGGTCATCCCGTTCACGCAGATAGGTACTCAGTTTGCGGTTATCCTGACGGTATTCAAAGACCTGGAATACGACAAATATCGCACTGATGAAGACCATCAATATTAATATGAGATAAACAATGACTTTTTTCAGCCATAATTTTTCTGTTTTTTTATCAACCACTTCAGTTTTCATGATGTGCCTATTAAGCTAAACGTTCTGCCACGCGCAGCCATGCGCTACGTGAACGAGGATTGGCTTTAACTTCCTCATCACCTGCCTTGACCCGGGCGATTTTCTTTAAACGTCGCGTATCCTTTTGTTGTTGCGGCATTCCCCAGCCTGAATCTTCTTCAAGCGTTGATTCTTTTTGAATAAACTGCTTAATCAACCGGTCTTCCAGTGAGTGGAAGCTGATGACAGCCAAACGTCCCTCCGGTTTCAAAATCTCAACCGCTTGAGGGAGGAAAGTTTCAATATCTTCTAATTCTTTATTAATAGCAATACGAATCGCTTGGAAAGTCCGGGTGGCAGCATGTTTATTTTTTTCCCATTTTGGATGGGCAACTTTCACAATTTCCGCCAGTTTGGCTGTGGTATCAATATATCCGGCAGCCTTGATCGCTTTAGCTATACGGCGACTATAACGCTCTTCACCATACTGAAAAATCACATTAGCCAGTGCTTCTTCTTCAATATCTACCAGCCATTCGGCTGCAGTCGGACCTTGCGAGTTGTCCATGCGCATATCCAGCGGGCCATCTTTCATAAAGCTGAAACCGCGTTCTGCCTGATCCAGCTGCGGTGAAGACACCCCTAAGTCAGCCATCACACCATCTACACTTTCAATACCCTGCTCAGCTAATGCCTGTTTTAAATCAGCGAAGCTGGCATGAATAATTTTAAACCGTGAATCTTCCTGTTCCAGTTCTGCAGCAACAGCCAATGCTTGCGGGTCTTTATCGAAGGCGTAGACGCGTGCATTTTCATCCAATTTGGAAAGCAATAAACGTGTATGCCCACCGCGGCCAAAGGTTCCATCCACATAAATTCCCGTATTGCGACCAGCCAATAAGGCATCAATCGTTTCGTGAAGTAATACAGAAATATGTGACATAAAAACTCAATCAATAGGGCGAAAAATTTAACTGCACATTATCACTCTGTTTAGCTAAAGCTCCAAACGACTTTTTGTAGATAAATATTAATTTCTATAGAGAAAACCGTTTTTATTTTTCGACAGTCGATAAAAAAGCCTCCATCGAGGAAGCTTTTTTTATATTTTAAATTTATTTTTTAATCAATAGATTAACGCTTCGAGTTATAGATCTGGTCGAAGATTGCGCCATTCACAAAGTGAGTTTTCTGTGCATTGGCCCAGCCACCGAACACTTCATCAATGGTAAAGGTTTTAATTTTCGGGAACTGTGATGAATATTTGGCTAAGACTTTCTCATTACGTGGACGATAGAAATGTCGTGCTGCCATGTCCTGACCAAGTGGAGAATAAAGATAGTTGATATAACCTTTAGCTAACCATTTGTTGCCATTTTTATCCACTGTACGATCTACGATGGCTACAGAAGGTTCAGTCAGAATGGTCAAAGATGGATAAACGATATCAAACTTATTTTTACCGAGAGTTTTTTGCGTTACCAAAGCTTCATTTTCCCAAGTTAACAGCACATCACCAATATTACGCTCAGCAAATGTAGTCATCGATGCACGTGCAGCAGAGTCCATCACTTTGACGTTTTTATAAAGCTTGCCGACAAATTCTTGGGCTTTGGCTTTGCTACCACCCGGCTGTTTCTCTGCATAACCCCAAGCTGACAGGTAAACCCAACGTGGCAAACCACCCGTTTTCGGGTTTGGTGTAATAATTTCTACGCCCGGTTTAGTCAGATCTTTCCAGTCTTTAATTCCTTTAGGGTTACCCTTACGCACCATGAAGACAATCGTTGAAGTATAAGGTGCAGAATTATGCGGGAACTCTTTTTGCCAGCCTGGCTGAATCTGACCAGATCTTACGATCTCTTCAATATCGTTTGCCAATGCCAAAGTAACCACATCACCTTTTAAACCGTCGACCACAGAACGGGCCTGTTTACCTGAACCGCCGTGAGACTGTTTAAAGTTCACATCAATACCGGTTCGTTTTTTCCAGTAGGCACCAAAAGATTTGTTGAATTCGTCATAGAATTCACGGGTTGCATCATAAGAAACGTTCAGGAATTCACGATCCGCGGCTTGGCTCGCAGTTGCGGTAAATGTCAGACCTGTTGCCAATAAGGCAGCACTAACCAGTGATTTTAATTGAGTTTTCATAAGAGCATCGGGAGATTATCTTCATTAGATATAACTATATGAAATAAAGTTATTTTTCGCAATTGAGCAAACAAAGTGCATACAGGGTAATATTTAGTTATTTTTTGTTTTAATTTCATGTTTTATATAATAAAAATATCTAGATTAAAGACTTATCCTATTTTTATAGCATTTTATGCATTAGATATAAAAAAAACGGATAATAAATTATCCGCTTTCTAAATTAAGGTTCGGTAATTAAAATCATTTACGGTTTTCCGCAGAGATCTAATCGTAAATCGCCCCATTCACAAAATGGGTTTTCTGCGCTTTTGCCCAGCCGCCAAAGACTTTATCAATAGTAAAAGTCTGGATTTTTGGGAATTGCGCCGCATATTTTGCTGCTGCTTTGACATCACGTGGACGGAAGTAATATTTCGCTGCCAGCTTCTGCCCTTTTGGTGAATATAAATAGTTTAAATAACCTTTGGCTAAATTGCTGTTGCCATTTTTATCCACGGTCTTGTCGACAATCGCTACTGATGGCTCAGCCAGAATGGAAATCGAAGGATAGACAATTTCATACTTATCTTTACCCAGACCTTGTGTAGCCAATAATGCTTCATTTTCCCAAGAGAGTAATACATCGCCGATCCCGCGCTCAGCAAAGGTCGTTAAGGACCCACGCGCACCTGAATCCAATACTTTGACATTAGCATAGAGTTTTTTCACCAGTTCTTTGGCTTTGGCGTAATAATTTCAACGCCTGGTTTGGTTAGGTCATTCCAGTCTTTAATCTGTTTTTGATTACCTTTACGAACCAGAAATACAATTGTAGAAGTATAAGGAGCCGAATTACTTGGGAACTCTTTCTGCCAGCCCTTTTCGATTAAACCGGTATTGACGATTTCTTCGATGTCATTGGCCAGTGCCAAAGTAACTACATCGGCCTGCAAACCATCCACCACAGAGCGTGCCTGTTTACCTGAACCACCATGCGACTGTTTAAAATTGACCGCTTGCCCGGTTTTCTGTTTCCAGAACTTACCAAATTCTTCGTTATATTCCTGATAGAATTCGCGGGTCGGATCATAGGAAACGTTGAGAAAGTCTTTTGCAGCATAGCCAGGAATGGCACTTCCGCCAAGTAATACTAAAATAGTAAATGTTATTATCTTTTTCATGATTAGTGCTCATTGCTAATTTATCTTTATCCAGCACTATATAAATAAAAAAGTAATTAACAATCATGCGCTTATAATATTTTATTCAATCATATTCTATTTTTGATATATATACTCACAATTCATTTCGGATACATTTTCTCCTAAAAATTTAATATCCTGCTACAATATAAGACAGTTCTTCACGATCTCTACACATTTATCTGTTACAAATAGGCAACTTAAATGTGGAAATTCTAAGATTTAGTAATTTTCCACAGAGAAATATTAGTTTTTTGTAAAAAATGTGACCTGGTTCTACTTTTTTATATCTGAATGTGATTAGATTGTAGTCAGTATTATAACAACATTTTTAGCAAAACAAGATTAACCAGAGCTAAGGAGGAAGTTTGGATATGAAATTTAAAATATTCACAGCCAGCATCCTAAGTCTTATCATGCTGTTCTCGATTCAACTTGGCCATGCCGTAGTTGTAAAAACAGAGCTACCTAAAGCCTCTGTAAATGCAATTAAAGTGAAAACCTCACCAATTGAAAAAGCAATTCAGCAACATAAAGCTGATAAAAATGCTTTTCATACTGAGGATGAACTTAAAGCGCTGACTGCGTTCAAATCAAATCCGACTCAAAGCTTTTTTGCAGCTCAAAACCTGCGCTTTACCCGTTTTGTGCAAAGTATTTTTTCTCCGAGCAATTCATAAGACTTAGTTTTNNTTCGTTATAATAGCTGCAATTTTATATTTAAGATTAGATCCGGCTATGACTGTTCGTACTCGTATTGCACCTTCTCCTACCGGTTTCCCGCATGTGGGAACTGCCTATATTGCCCTGTTCAACCTGTGTTTTGCCAAACAGCACGGTGGTGAATTTATTCTTCGTATTGAAGATACAGATCAGCTGCGTTCTACTCCTGAATCTGAAAAAATGATTCTGGACTCACTACGCTGGTTAGGCCTGAACTGGTCAGAAGGCCCAGATGTCGGTGGTCCACATGCACCATACCGTCAGTCAGAACGGATGAGCATCTATAAAAAATACGCAGAAGAACTGGTAGACAAAGGTCATGCCTTCTACTGTTTCGCAACAGCGCAAGAACTGGATGAAATGCGTGCTGAACAGCAGGCGCGTGGCGAAACTCCACGCTATGATGGTCGCGGTCTAAAACTGTCTAAAGAAGAAGTGGCACGTCGTCTGGCAGCTGGTGAACCGCACGTGATCCGTATGAAAGTGCCGACTGAAGGGGTATGTACCTTTAATGACATGCTCCGTGGTGAAGTAGAAATTCCCTGGGCGCAAGTCGACATGCAAATTCTGCTAAAAACGGATGGTCTGCCAACTTACCATCTGGCAAACGTGGTTGATGATCACCTAATGCAAATTACGCATGTGATTCGTGGTGAAGAATGGATTCCATCTGCACCGAAACATCAGTTGCTGTACAAATACTTTGGTTGGGATATGCCAGTCCTGTGCCACATGCCGCTACTGCGTAATCCGGATAAATCAAAACTGTCTAAACGTAAGAACCCGACTTCAATCAACTATTATAAAGACATCGGTGTATTGCCAGAAGCGTTACTGAACTATCTTGGCCGTATGGGCTGGTCAATGCCAGATGAGCGTGAAAAATTCACTTTGGCTGAAATGATTGAACACTTTGATATTAACCGTGTCTCTCTGGGTGGTCCAATCTTTGATGTTGAAAAACTAAACTGGTTGAATGGTCAGTGGATTAAAGCTCTCTCTCCTGCTGAACTGCTAGATACCTTACTGGCTTGGAAAGCAGACCGTGCCAAACTGGAAGAAATCGCTGCTGTAATTCAACCACGGATCAATCTGCTGTCTGAAGCAGTAAATTGGTCAGCGCATTATTTCAACCATTTCCCGACTTTGACTAAAGAACAGTTCGAAAGCAAAAAACTTTCTGAAGAACAAGTTCGTCAAAGCCTGCAATTTGCGATCTGGCGTCTGGAAAGCCTGTTCACCTGGAGCAATGACACTGTCAGCCAAACACTGATGGATCTGGCGAATCAGATGGGCGTTAAATTACGTGACTTTATGCCAGCGTTCTTTATTGCGATTGCCGGTTCAACCGCTTCTACTCCAGTCATGCAGACCATGGTTACCATTGGTCCGGATCTGACTTTTGCCCGTCTGCGCCACGCGCTGGAAGTTGTCGGTGGCCCTAGCAAAAAGGAAGTAAAAGTTTGGGAGAAACTGAATGAGAGTTTGAAACTGCCGAAAAATAAAGCAGTTGATCAAGCTTAATTTATTTTTTAGTTGACGGATGAGCGTTATATCCATAATATAGCGCTCACACAGACTGGGGTCATAGCTCAGTTGGTAGAGCGCTACAATGGCATTGTAGAGGTCAGGAGTTCGATCCTCCTTGACTCCACCAAATAAGTCTTGCTTTACCTGTGTATTTGCCTCATTTGTCCCTATCGTCTAGAGGCCTAGGACATCGCCCTTTCACGGCGGTAACCGGGGTTCGAATCCCCGTAGGGACGCCATATTCAAGATGGCAACATCTTAATAAAAAACCCAAGCATTGTGACTTGGGTTTTTTATTGTCTGTCTGTTTTATATTGGCGGTATTTCGGTTTTTGCGTATCTTCCGATAAAATAATCAGTAATTTAGAATTTTGGAGTTGTAATGCAATATCGTTGCCCTAAATGTCAAAGCCCAAAAATCATGCCCGTGGCTCAGCCAGGTCAACCGGCGGCGCGTCCTGTCGTGCCTAAAAGCCTGATCATACTGGTGCCTGCCCTGTTTGTATTATTGCTATTGGTCATCATTAGCATCGCGATGTGGATTTTTGGAGATGGTGCAGGTACGACTTTACAGACCGCTACTGTGATCGTGTTTATAATCTGTCTGATCGCAGGCTTCATGTTCTATAAAGATTTACCTGATTTTAAAATTTCCATGCAGGCTTTCATGCAAAGTCAAAAAAAATGGAAATGCCGTGAATGCAATCATGAGTGGGAAATCTGATTTCTATAATTTACTCACTTTCAAAGCCGAAAAATCTTGCATGCTTATGCAAGATTTTTTTATTAGTAAAACTAGGGTCTGTTGACATTTCAAGTATAGAATTTACCCGATAAAGGTAGCCAAATAAATATACAAGCTAATGCAACTGCCCCCTCATAGCTACACTTTAGCTTATCATATCGTAAAATTCACCTATCCTGGACAGCCGTAAAGAACCGGAATTTACGTAAGCCCAGGCGTACAAAATAGCCTAAATTTTATCCCCAGCAATTGGGGATAGTTTTCAACCTGGAAGAATTGAGAACATTGGAAAAATGCTAAAATTGATTACTTTTTAAACAAATTTATTGGCAAGAACTATCAAAACCGCTCATAAAAAAGCCGACTTGTTTCAAAATCGGCTTTTTGGTCATTTTTGGATTTTTCTGTTTTAATTAAGTGCTTGAAATTTATATTAATATACAAGTGTACTTCGTATAACCGCCATTATGTTAAATACTTGCTAATGATGAGAGTATTTGTCGATCATTTTTTACTTACAGAAATCACGAACAAATAAATTGAAGTTATTTGTTGTTGAAGAAAAATTAACATATGTTTTTCCTTCAGCTTCCCAGATCACAAACCCGTTATAACCTTCATATACTCCAAAGCTATTCATAGCATTCACTTCACCACAATTATTTTTTACATTCCTAAATTTTGCAGTATCAGGGTCTTTTAAATAGTTTTTAACAATCTCAATACTTCGTAATTCTTCTTCGCCTACGTTTTGATTATCGTGAGATTCATTATTATTTTGGTTGTCTGTAACTTCAGGAGCAGTTTTATCTTCTATGTAATCTGTATTTACTTCGTTTGTTTCTTCAGATTGTGGAGGATTATTGTTAGGGGGGATTACCATTCAAAAATTTAAATAGTAGATTTTATAAATTTTTAAGTGTTATGATATAACATAACATTAAATTTGGTTGTTTTATGCTAAATAAAAGTAAACTATTTTTAGCTTTAATTACTTTAGGGGCCTCGAAAATTGTATTGGCAGCTGAAGGGCCTGTTACTACCTTAAATACAATAGTATTAACTGTACAATCTGATGAGTTAGGGTCTGAGCTGTTAGGCAAAAGTCTAAATGTTAGTAATCAGTTTATTGATACTAGTAAACTTAAACAGCGTTCGACAACTCTAGGGGATGCCTTGGGTACGGAATTAGGAATTCATTCTAATCAATATGGAGGTGGAGCATCTGCTCCTATTATTCGTGGGCAGGAAGGAAAACGTATTAAAGTTTTACAGAATAATGCTGACGTGTTGGATATGTCTAATATGTCTCCAGATCACGCTGTCACAGTTGAACCAAGTTTAGCTAAGTCTATTGAAATTATACGTGGTGCAAGTACCCTTTTGTATAGTTCAAATAGTGCGGCAGGGGTAGTCAATGTCATTGACTATAAAATTCCAACCCAAATGCCTCAAGACGGATTAGAGGGTAACACTACATTACGTTTTAATACTGGCAGTAATGAGAAGTTGACCACAGCAGGTGTAACAGTTGGCTTAAGCCCACGTGTAGCTTTACGGGCAGAAGGGTTATATCGTAATGCTGGTAACTATAAAACTCCTCATTACCAGTCTAGCTCTTATAATTCTTTAGAAGATCTTGAAAACCAAAACATTGTTTATAAAAATTTAAAATACTTACCAGAAAGCTGGGCAGAGTCAAGATTAGGTACGCTCGGATTATCCTGGATAGACGATAATACTTATTTAGGAGTTTCTTATACACATCGTCATGATGAATATGGTTTACCAGCCCATAGCCATTTATATGAAGGTTGTGGTGCCTCTGCAATCGGTATCGATTCACGAATTAGTGGATTAAAAAATTATCTTTTATATTATCCTCAATTGATGGATGAGCAAGATATTAATTACATAAATCCACGTCCTGATTGTCATCAGCATAATCATATTCATGAAACTAATTTCTCTCATAATGCTCCTTATATTGATTTAAATACTCGACGTTATGATGTGCGTGGAGAATTCACTCAACCATTTACCGGTATTGACAAAATTCGTACCTCATTGAGTTATATAGATTATTTTCACAATGAACTCGAGGGAGATAAGATTACTAACTTTTTTAAAAATACAGGAAAAGTAGGCCGCATAGAGTTATCACATCAGCCATTAGGGGAATTAACCGGTATCTTGGGGCTACAATATTTGGAACAGGATAATAGTGCTTTATCACCAGTCCATTCTCAAGAAGGCCATACCACCTATCTAGATAATCAGCAGCTATTAAATCGAAATGTCACTAAAAACTTTAGTGTATTTGGCCTAGAAAAATATAACTGGAACTACTTTACTTTCGAACTAGGTGCTCGTATAGAAAAGCAGAAAGTTAGTATGGATTATGATATAGAAAAAATTAAAGATTCAATGAAACCTTGGCCTAATAAATATAACAGTCCTTATGTAGAAAAAAATAATAAAATCAGGGCTCAAAATTTAAAATCTATTTTAGAAGCTGTTCAACCTAACAAAGAAACAGCTTTTTCTTATGCAGGTACAGTCCACTGGAGATTTGCTCCAAATTATATCTTATCATTAACAGGTACACATCAAGAAAGATTACCTAATGCACAAGAAATGTATACTCATGGTATGCATCTCGCTACTAATTCTTTTGAAATAGGTAACCGCTTTCTAAGAAAAGAGAAATCCAATAATTTAGAAATCAGTCTGGCCTATAAGGATGATTTACTTGATTATCAAATCAGTACTTACTATTATGATTTTGATAACTATATATATTTACAGACACTCAATGAAGTTTTAGGAACTACAAAAGTTAGAGATCAGCATACACTACGTATTAATCATTATAGCCAGTCTGCTGCTAATTTTTATGGATTAGAGGGCAACATAGGGTATCAATTTAATTCTGTTTATCACGGCTCTCTTTTTGGAGATTATGTGAAAGGCCGTTTAACAAATTTACCTGATGCTGTAATTGCATACGATATCTGGAATAGAGAACCGACTTTAGCTCCCCAAAAGGATCGTTACACTCCTAGATTACCTCCTGCTCGTTTGGGTACACGACTAAAAGCTGATTTTGATGAATCGCTTAAAGGTGAAATAGAATATTATCGAGTCTTTAAACAAGATAATATTTCTAAATTTGAGCAGGTTACATCAGGTTATAATATGCTTAATATGACTTTAGCATATAAAAATAAGCTATCTCACACAGAATATGATTTATTCTTTAAAGCGAATAATTTACTTGATCAGAAAGTCTATGCCCATGAAACATTTTTGCCATATATTCCCCAAATTGGAAGAAATTTTAGTTTAGGCTTAAATCTTAATTTCTAGATAAGATACTGTAATCTTCTAAGAAAATTTCTTAGAAGATTTTTCTTATAAAATGATTAGGTTAATAATTAAGCTTTTAAGATTAGGAATAAATGAATGCCTTTTTTTAAAAAAAATATCACTAATACTTTAAACTTATTTGATATTTTTATATTAACCTTAATTTTTTTTGGTCAAGCAATATACCAATCAACAGGAGAATTTTTGAATTCATCTGATTATGGAGATACTGCTTTAATTAGCTCATATGATTTGAAAATAGCAAATTATTGGGGAATAGGTTTTGAGCTCTTAAGCCTAGGAATAGCAGCTATTTACTTGTTTATACGTCATTTTAATTTTCGATTATTTAATTTCAATATTAATAGATATACTATACCATTAACATTAATTTTTATTTTAACCGCAGATATCATTGCCAGTTTATATGACTATTTATCATTTAATTTTTTTTCAATACTTCCAAAAAAGGTTAATACAGATAATATAGATTTTTCATGGTCAGTAGATTTTATTTTTTATTCATTATTAAATGGATTTTATGAAGAATTTTTTTCTTGGGTATATTATTTTTTATTTCAAAAAAATATTATCCTATAATGTATATTTATAGTCTTTTGATTCGATTTAGTGAACCGTACCGGGTTTGTCGGAGAGTCAATATTGTATAAAGCCAGGCATCTAGTAGAAAATGCTTTCGCTAAGCTAAAACAGTATAGGGCGGTTGCCACCAGATTTGATAAGCTCAAGCAGAGTTATGAAAATACGGTCGCTCTTGCTTGTGCTTATATCTGGCTCAAATTATGAATGTTCAACAGGCTCTAGATAACTTCCAAACTTTAAATTAATTGAGTAGAACGCACTGCCTTACACAATAACGCTTTATACTTTTCTATTGTCATGTTCAAATAAAACTGATTAAAAATAATCTGATCATAACAAAGGTACTTAACCTATGATAATGAATAAAAACGTGAATAATAAATGGCATGCTGACCCATTTTTTCAACAAGCCACCCACACAAGACAGATGTCACAAGGTGAGGCTCAGCTGCCTATTAAGTACTTTGATGCGTCAAGCCTGATTGCTTTTTTTATGGTCGATTATGACAAAGCAGTCAGTGTATTGGACAATCCAAAGTTAAAGGTTGCTAAGCTTATAGGCAATAAAGCGTTATTTAGTCTAGCTTTCTATGATTATCGTGAATTAACTGATGGCGAGCCTTATCACGAAGTTGCATCAAGTATGCTTGTCTATCCTGCAGACCAAGACACACCGACTCATCCATTGGTGGAAATGACATTACCACCAGATCGACGCAATACCGGCATGTGGGTTTGTGATTTACCGGTAACCACCGAAGTTGCGTGTCGTGCAGGTAAAGAATTATGGGGCTACCCGAAATTCGTCACCGATATTGATTTTAATTTAGACAATAAGGATTTTAGTAGTTCTGTCAAACATCCAGAGAATCCTCAAACATCAATCTTGTCATTATCAGGTACGATCGGCGCATCAGTTACCGCACCTTGGGCAGACTTAGTTTTATATTCAATGTTAAATGATGCGTTAATACGGGCAACCGCAGATACACGTACATTAAATGGCGCTAAAATTGCCACTAAAGGTGATCTTAAGCTAAGTGTTGATACAACGAACAGTCACCCAATGGCACAAAGGCTCAATAGTCTTGAGTTAAATGGTGCGACGCCTTTTTCAGTCACCTTTACTGATAGCTTGCAATTGCGTTTAAATGAAGGCGTAATTTTTTGATTGATGATTTGAACTTCAAAAATCTGCTTACAGTAAATTTTTTTAAGGAGCAATTCAATAATCAATTAACTCCTTCTACTTTAATGCTAACATGCTTACTTAAACAATCAGACTCATAATATCTATTGTTCGCATAACGGGCGTTATGACAAATGACTTCAATTAGAACGGTAATCATCCCAAGTATCAGACCCTTATCTAGAGCCTGTTGAACATTCAT
>NZ_DJBE01000027.1:0-5356 GCF_002429925.1 Acinetobacter sp. UBA5984 | reverse complement strand
TCAAACAAGTGGGACCACCTCTTCATGAAAGGCCGAGTGAAAGCCACTGGAAACAGGAATCTGTAATGAACGCGCCAGTTGGAGCATAGCAAAACCCAAAGGCCCTTCAGTGACTATATGCACAATGTCGACTTGGGCTTTTTTTAAAGCTTTACTGAGTTTGATCAGTTGCGGCCAGCCAAATTGTAAACCTGAATATTTAGGAATCGACTGCGCTCGAACCAAACACTCTTGATCAGGTCGAAAATCCTGACAACTTTCGGACTGTTCTGGGCGTATTAAAAAAATGGAGTTGCCTTGTTGCTGCAAGCCCTTACACAGTTGCAATAAAGAATGTGCAACACCATTAATTTCTGGCGCCCACGTATCTGTCACAATGGCGATTTTTAGAGGGGGCCGGATTAGTGTTTGAATTGAATAGTTATGTTGAAATTTAGGATTGAGGTTCTGATTTTTGAAAGAAAATTTGAATAATTTATTCGATCGTTGTTCAAACTGCGTTGGATAATTGAGCAGATTCATTAAACACTCTTATATCGTTATATTTTATTCAATCTTAGAACACACATGTGAATATTTTATGACCACAATAAATTAATGAAAACCCGCTTATTAACATACTTATAAATAAAAAGTCCAAGAGTCACATATGAAATCTTGGACTAAAATAATGAATACTGCATATCCATTCTCTTTAAAAAATTATATCAACAGAAACCCTATCTTTATACACACCTGCAGGCACACCATTATAGGGATTATCTTGCAGTTGAACGGCAATTACATATTTCTGTCTTTCAGATGGTGCTTGTCTTAATTGAACCCCCCATAAATTTTGCCCAGCACCTTGCAAATTTAATTGGGTCCGCAACTTATAAGGCCCATTGGAAACATAGCTTGTTCCACTTGCATTGGTAAGGTTTTCGCTGTTAAAAACAATCGAATAACCTTGATCACAACGCACATTAAATGAAGTTGCAGCTTGACTATGCCTATAACTACTTAATCGCATATTTGAGTTTGAAAAACCATCAATTGCACATTGTTGTGTTGCTTGTGCTGATGTTGCCATCCACGCACTCAACACCAATATTATATATTTTTTCATAATTCACCTATTTACATAAAACATCCAAAATCTCGTGTTCCGGATCTTGGAATTGATTTTGCGAAACCACAACATTTGCTTGGCAAGTTTGACCTCCTTGTAAATTTACGAAAAATTTATATGCTGCTGCTTGGGTTGCATAGACATAAACCACTCCTTTACTGTCTACAAAATATGGTTCTTCAGTTTTATCGTTAACGACAACTTGAGCACCACGAATCAAAGGTTGCCTTTGCGCATCAATTAAACGAACTGCTATTCGCTTAGTTTGATAAATTGGGAAATTAACTTTATAGCCCCGCTGATCTAAACCAACTATTTTCTTCGAAGCATAATCAAAAGTTTCATCCATATTTAATTGGTTCTGATCAAAAGATAAGTCATATTGAATATATGGAATAATATTATGTACAAACATATATCCTTTCTGATTGGTCTTCCCAATCAAAGATGAAGAACGGTAAATATCTAAATCTGCATGATCACTTACATTTAACAAAGCAAATGAATTATTAACATATTTAGTTAAAGCAACCTGATTACCCAACCAAACCAATGCGCCATTAAAATTCACTTGACTTAATCGTCCATCACTATATTCATCATGCGAGAGCCTCAAATCACCAACATTTGTTTTCCACAGTCCGTATCCATTTAAATTAACCTCATTATCCATATGGTTAACACCCACGGTATAATCAAACCCTTCTTGACCAATTGTCGTTCGAGAATAGTTCAAACGGGTACTTTCATTTTGTGTATAATGATCCAAAGTTAGCCGACGTCGATCACCCCAATCATAGTTAAAGACAATATTAAATCCTGAATCGCTATCCCCACCAAAATCTTTAAAATATCCAAAAGCGACATCTAACTTCGGTGTCAATCTCTTACCTAAACTCAGATTAAGCACTTTACGATCATCAAGACTCACTTCATCATTGTTATAATAAGTCTGATCAATATAATTTAATCCTACACTATCCAAATAATTAAGATTTGTAAGAGTCAAATAAAATAGATTGGTCATTTTTTTATACGTTAGAGTATCCTCAAGATCTAAATACCTATATTCTTTTGAATATATTTGACTTTGCATACCCACAGACCACCAAGCAAAGTCACGACTTATTCCTAAAGAAGCTGCATAACCATTATTATCATCTGCGTTACTTCCTGATAATATCGTATCTAATAAAACATAATTCTTAATGGCTTGAGTCCACAATAAACTCACATTTTGGACTTTATCGCTATATAGCATATCCGTACCAAGCGTCGAGTAATTATTAATTCCGCTACGATATAAAAGCTTAGTAAAAAAATCTCGATAATCACTTTCCACTTCATCATATCCGTACCGAAGTTTACCTATAGAAATATTAAATTCATCCAACTTTGGCTTTAACAAACGGTTATTAATATATATAGGAAAATTTCGAACAGTCCGATTACCCAGAATATCTTCTACAACAATTTGTGCATTTCCTGATTTATTTAATAAACCACTGGTTGGTAGTGAATAATTTCCAGGTCCAACATTTTCTCGATACAGATTGACTCCATTCAAATATAAATCAACCGTTGAAGGTACTGCAGCACTCCCCTGTAATGTTGGGCTATTCCAGTACACAAAGTCTGGGCGTGCGATATAATTGGTTCCAAAACTAAGCCCACCAAAGCGAAATGAATTATTTAAACTGTTTAAAGATGTCGTGTTATCTCCTAATGTCAAACGCCAAAATTTATCAGGGAATTCTAATTCAAATACACTTTCAACCCTGAGAAATTTACTCTCAGTATCAAGAGGATTATTTCTATAAATAAATGAATTTTTAAATAACCAATAATCTTTAAAAATACCAAGCTCTGCTAAGGTATTAAACTCTTCTTCAACCTCATCACGTGAGTACAACAAGCTATAATTTAAAAATCCACCAAAGCTTGCTTTACTCGGCGTGTTGTACACAAAATTATTGCTCGAATTGGCGAAGTACTCAGCGGGAATGGTAATATTTAAGCTCTGGAGTGATGGATCTTCAGTGAAGGTAATGGAAGGGCTTGCCAAACTACAAAAATCTTTTTTAACACTGTCCTTTTCTAACTTTTCAACCACAATTCCAATATTTGATAATGCTGTACATTCAATAAATTTTTTTCCTAAACGATCAAAAGCAACACTTTCCACTCCATAGTCCACACCATTGACCCAAATATTGACAATGGCTGTGTTGAGCTGCTGGTCTGACGTTGGTGTAAGCACTTCAGCACTTAAGCTCACTTGGCTTACAGTAACAACCATAAATAAAAAAAAATTTCTTTTTATCATAGCATCACCCTTTGATCATAAATTCTAAGTATTTCTCATCATCTTCTGTTTTAATTTTAATTTTAATTTCACCATTAGTTTTAAAACCTTCTAATGGTATTTCAATAGTATTACCACCAAGCACATATTGGCTTAGTGCCATTTTGGTCATCGTTATACCTTTAGCATCTATAACCTGTAACTCAGTCAACTTAACATGAGAGCTCCCCTTATTTTCAACATAGATTATTTGTGATACATCTGCCTTTTTCAAATTAACTGAAAGTTTAGGGTCTGCTTGAGGTCCCACAAATAAAGGCAATGAAAAGTTAAATAAAAAGTTAATCGCTGTGTTTTCAGCAACTGGCGTTACTTCTTTAAAGATGACTCGCCACGTACCTTCAGTTGCCAATACTGGTGGCTGAGTAAATCCAACACGCACCAACTGCTTTGACTCAGGCTTAAGTTCAAAAATTTTAGGGTTAAATAAGATCGATTCATCTTCGATCAATATATCTTCACCTTTATTATCTTGAGACCACTTAAAAGCTAAAACCTCAAAAAGTTTTGATGTCGATAAACCCGTGCTTTCCACAACTACAGTTGTACTTTTTTGTCTTGTAGGGTCTTTAAGATACATTTGAATGGGACTAAATTGAATTCCAGCATGTGCAGTCAACGTCCAAACTACCCCCAAAAGAATAAAAATCAATGATCGAAACATATATCCACCTCTTATTCTTTTATGAAGAAAGAAGTTGGAGATGTGTTAAAACACCTCCAACTATGAGTATGAAGTTATCTAGGTGTTAGAATTTGACTTCGACCTTATATGTACCTTTGTAGGTACCAGCATAAGTCGACATTGCATCTAAACCTGCTGATGAAGCCTGAACAGTATATTCATGCTCTGTACCATCCCAATTAATTACTGTAGGACTGCTATAAGGACCACCAGCACCGGTTGTCGTTACAGCTACAGGAACAGTGCGACTTCCATTAGCTAAAGTCGTTGGCGCTGTAATTGCCAAGAAATAATTTGCATTGGTGCGAACTTGGAACTTTGTTGAGTCTGTATAACTGTTGGTTTTATCCAAAGTTAGTAGTGATTCATCAATATCAAGATCGCAGTGTTTTTCTACTACCAAATCAATATCAATCTTACCCTTACAATCACCTGAAGAACCACAACCATGATTTCCAGAATGGTGCCCACCGCCTGGGTGCCCACCACCGCCTGGTTTACCACCAGCATATGCTGCTGTCCCTAAACTTAAAACTAATGCTGACATCGTTACTTTGATTAATTTATTCATAGCAATTACTCCATTCTCTTTTAGAGATTTATTAGTATGCGCATCCAAGGTATTTATTAATAAAATCCAATTAATTTCACTTCCCCTAGGTGCTGACTCATTCTTATTCAAGTTGAGAAAAAAAGAACCTAATATCCCATATTCACATGACTTATCATGCAATATTATTTTTTGTAAAAATTAAAATTATGTAATTGTAATTTATTAAATATTTTTAATTTATTTATTTATTTTTATTTACTTTTCCTGTTTATCCCAAATTTTGGGGATTTTTTTCATATCCCTATTTTCAGGCATAACATATCTAATTATTTTTATTAACCTTAACCATATTAAAAATAATATAGACTGTTACATATTTCACCAAATATTTGTGAAATAGTTCAAAATAATTTTCAAACAAAACAATATTACGTGAATATTCAACTATATTAATAGTAAAGACCGATTAAATTTAAATTTTAAATAGAATCTCAAATGTATAATCACCACTTTCAGGTATGTCTTTTGAAACGCAATACAAGAATTACGTCACCAAATACTGAGCCTTTGTATTAAATTACAGGTTTTGAAACACGGCTTAGTTTCCAATGTTAAGCTTTAGAGATGGATCCGTAAATTTGA
>NZ_DJBE01000054.1:19766-19975 GCF_002429925.1 Acinetobacter sp. UBA5984 | reverse complement strand
TTCAACCTATTACCGAACTTTAGATCTCGCTGATGAAAAGCATCGCTTTGCAAGGGAACATCGAGCGAAACGTGCTCTGCATGATTTACATCATGCTGAACAAATTAAACGAATTTGGAAAGAAAGTTCAGGTCGATATGGTGTGCGTAAGGCCTGGCAACAATTGAAACGTGAAGGTTATGTTATTGCACGTTGTACAGTTGCTCGAT
>NZ_DJBE01000054.1:0-19606 GCF_002429925.1 Acinetobacter sp. UBA5984 | reverse complement strand
ACAGTGCACTGGGTTATGTATCACCTTTTGAGTTTGAAGCAATGTACTATGATAAGATTAACCCGTTAGATCAGGTGGCCTAACTTAAATAAAAAAATCTCTGATAAATCCGGTGAGGTTCAAAATGCGATTTATGGCTTTTTTATGTAAAAAAAAGTAATATCTGTTTTATTATTAAATTATAACAATTAGTATAAATATACCTATGATTTACAGATGAAAAAGGTATTTAAATGAAATATTTTTTAAGTTTAACTTTGTTAGTTTTAGCAATGACTGGGTGTACTTCGAGTTCAAAGACTGAAACTTTACAAGATAAGGCTACAAGAAATACTTCAGCTGATACGCAGGTCCTTAAATTTTCTGGTCCAAATGGTTTATTAATTTTTCTGAAATCATCGGATAACTTTGAAACTGCTTTAATGACTGATAACTCAGGCATGGTATATCGTTTAAAGCAAACAGTTGCTGGTAGTGGTATTCGTTTAGCTAATAATAATGGAGTTTCAATTCACTTTAAACGTGGTGAAGGGGTTGTTGAATTTGTAAAAGACCAGCCAATCAGCATTACTGAAGTAAAATAATAAGGTTTAAACTTTAAGAGAACCCTACACCATAATCTGCATACCGAAAGTTGGACACTATTCCTTGAAATGTGGTCAAACATAATCAAGGACTAATTCGCACTCTGTTAATGGGTGAATTCAAACATGAGGTGCGACAGTTGCAAAAGTCTTATGATAATCTGTGTGATTCATAGACATCACTTCAATATAATGGGTGTCTATGACCAGAGAAATTCAACAAAGACTCGTATGGGTTAAATTATTTGAAGAGACCAATAATGCTGGCCTGGTTTGTCGGAGATGTGGCATTTCTAGACCAACTTTACGCAAGTGGTGGAAACGATATTCTGAACAAGGTATTGATGGATTAAGTAGTCATAGTAGATGGATTAAGTAGTCATAGTAAATGTCCCTTAAAATCGCCAAATACTAAAATCAATGCTGAGCTAGAAGCTTTAATATTGGAAATGCGCTCAGCTAGAAATCTTGGTGCTCGACGTTTGCAAACCGAATTAATGAGCTGCACGGAGTCTCGTTGTCCTTGGCGACTATCCATAAAGTACTATCCACCCATTAAGTCAAACCGATTAAAAAATTCCGTCGTAAAGTAGATTACATTTGTTATGAACGTCCATTACCAGGCGATAGAATTCAAATGGATACCTGTAAACTGGGTGCTGGATATATCAGTACACATCTATCGATGACTGCACACGATATCGCGTTTTAAGGATATATAAACGCCGAACAGCTGCGAATACACTCGACTTTTTAACTGTGTAATTGAAGAAATGCCTTTTCCCATACAGCGAATACGGACCGATCGTGGACGAGAATTTTTTGCTGAAAAAGTACAGAAAAAATGATGCAGTATGGGATCAAATTTAGGCCGAATAAACCGGGTTCACCTTATCTGAATGGCAAGGTAGCGCTCACAAAAGACTGATGAATCTGAGTTCTACGCTACTGTAGATATCGATTCAGAGGAAATTCAGAGCAAACTGGCAGAATGGCAGCATTACTATAACTGGATGAGACCACATTCAGCTTTGAAAGATAAAACACCGATGGAAAGGTACTTTGAATTATGTGAAGAAACTCCTTTCTTAGGTGAAGTCCAGAAGCAATACGACCCCTCAAATGAACGGATTCAACATGCCAATGACAAAATGTATTTAGAAATTGCTAAATTGAAACGATCTCCATGAATTACGTATCTATATCATTTTTACTAATATAAAAACATATGAATAAAAATCACGCCCCGTTTAACTGGCAATAGTTTTTGAACCCTGGTATAAAAGCTTAAAAAAATCTAGCAAGTCTTTATTTAATGTCAATACTCATCCAGTATTGAGGTTTTTTATCTTTTCTTGCCTGTGATCTAGGTTGTAATACTCTAATTTCATACTCACCTGAAGCAGGTAAAATATAAATACCATTATCATCAAGCTCTGGAGAATATTCTCCAAGATTGATGGAGTCTTTTAATTGATTACCCCATAAGTAAGCTTCAACATTTCCTCCAGTCAACTTCACTTTTAACTTTTGCCCTTTTTTAGCATAAAATTTGTAGGAATCATACTTGTATCCATCTATCCTTCCATAATAATTTGCAGAGTAAGCTTTTTTAGCAAACTTAACTACAATAGTCTTTCGTATATCATTGTTATCATTTGCAAGTACGACAGGGCTAACTATAGTTAAAGTTAGGGCTATCAAAGCGCCAGCTAGTAATTTCGTATTCGCTATTTCCATAATAAGGTTACCCTAATTCTTGTATCGCTCCTGACATAATAACATTACTAATAAGTAACCAGGAATCATGGAGCAGAAATGTGAATAGTCATAACATGGGGTTGCACTTCAAATGCCAATTTAAGACTTGCAAAATTAATGGTTAATTAATTGGTTACTAGGGAATAACCAATCTAAATATAAATTTTATTTAACAATTACTTATAAAAATATGTGATGCGTATGATACGCATCATATGAATATCGCTTAAATTTGCTATAATTGAATTGAGCAGTGCCATTTGTGGTTAGGTTAAAAATTCATGAGTCTTACTGAAATTAAGGTACGTCAAGCTAAACCAAAGGAAAAAATCTATTTTCTGGCAGATGATGACGGCTTAAGTTTGAAGGTAGAACCAAATGGACGTAAATCTTGGAGTTACCGCTATTCACTTGCAGGGACAAATAAACGTCCTCGCATCAAGTTGGGTGAATATCCTGTAATATCCTTGAAAGAGGCTAGATCAGTCCGGGATGAATATAAATTTAATAATTATGAAAATAAACCACCGCATAAAAAATACATCAAAACTTTTCAGGATATTTGTGAAGAGTGGTTAGAATTTAAAATTAAAAATTCCTTTGAAGATGAACCACGATGCGGTGTAATTCAGCTCGCAAAAAAATGTTTAGATCAGGATGTTTATCCAAATATTGGACTAATGCCATTTATTGAAATTAAAAGATATGATCTAGTTAAGATTATTAAAAATATAGAATCTAGAAATGTAAAAGAACCTGTAAAGAAAGCCTATAGTTATTTAAATCAGATTTATGATTATGCTGTAGCAATGGGTTATTGTGAATATAATATTGCCCATGGTCTTCATAAAATATTAATCAATAATAAAATTAAAAAAAATTATCCGTATTTAAACTCAGATGAACTATCTAGCTTTTTAGCTAGATTAAAGCAGGTTAATACAGATCCTATTATTAAAAAAGCCCTATTATTTAAGTTATATACAGGCGTACGAGGTGGAGAATTACTGCTTTGTGAACCGCATCATTTCGATCTGGATAAAAAAATATGGAAAATACCAGCCTTACATATTAAACAATATAGAAGAAAAGTTATTTTAGGTCATGATATTCCTGAATTTTTAGTTCCACTATCTGATCAAGCACTTGAAGTTGTAAAATCAGCACTCGTTTGGTCTCATGGCGAAAAATATGTGTTTTCTAGCCCCCGAAACAATAATAAACCTATTCATTTTAATACCCTGAACTTAATTATTAGAAAGATGGGATATACTAAAAATGAACTATCATCTCATGGTTTGCGCTCAACATTTAGTACCATATTAAATGAATCCGGTTTATTTCAATCAAATTGGATTGAAGCACAGCTATCTCATACTGATAAAAATAAAACCCGTGCAAGTTATAATCATGCAGAATATTTTAATCAGCGTATGGAAATGATGCAATGGTGGGGCGATTTTATTGATAGTTGTACTGTAAATTAATGGTTATGAAATCCAAGTTTTAATTAGAATAGGCTTTGTTGCACAAACCTATTCACCGCCATAAATCATTATCTAAAATTGCATCTCGTGGTAAAAGCTCAATGGGCCGGTTCTATGGCTATAAATTACATGTTGTGATGAATCAACTTAGAGAAATAGTCTGTTCACAATGATGATTTCTCTTAACTCGTAAAGTTTATGAAGGTGTTGAACGTGTTCAATTGAATCTTAAGCAAGGTAAATGGATAGAAGAGAACTTCATTAAGTCGTATCAAAATATTCTTGAAAAATAGGCATTTCATTTCACATTAGAGCGAGAATCTAATGAGAAAGTTGCCTGATTGAATGTAGTGAATAGATTCATTGCATAATTATTGACTAAAATTTTCTATATCAGCCTATTTAAGATTAATCGGGCTGATTCTATTAGGTCGAATATAATTGCGACCTGCTTTAATCATTTTTATTTGAACTTTATTTTATGTCACAGCTTGCTTCCCATTTTAAGCACAATCAGTTTTGTATTTTGTTGGAATATTTAAGTTCTGCTAAGGGCATTGCCGTACCAATGTCTTTAGCAGAATTTCCATGTGCGATCACTTTGGCAGATCGAGTGCATGCCGATAGTGATTTGCCACCACTTGAATGTGCGAAGACATTTCCTTCATCAGTGGAAAAAATCATCCATTATTCAGGGAAAGGTCGGGATATTACTGATTTTGAGACCTTCTTAAAATTAACTCAAGCTTCGGGACAAAGAAATTTACTGCTTCTCACAGGTGATAAGTTAAAAGGGCATACAAATGGTCAAGATGGAACGAATCGCACCCGATATTTAGAGTCTGTAAATGCGGTCATGGCCGCAAAGTGTTATGGTGGATTTCATATTGGTGTAGCTTTTAATCCCTTTAAATATGCTGAAGCTGAACGTGATGCACAATATTTAAAACTTCACAAAAAGATTAAAGCAGGAGCAGACTTTATCGTTACCCAGTTGGGTTACGATATGGAGGCTTTAAAACAAGCCAAGGCTTTTTTAAATCGTCATCGATACCCACAAAATATACTTGCTTGTGTTATGCCACTTAGTTTGGCACGTGCCAATTTTATGGTGAAACATAAGATCGCAGGAATTGTGATTACACCACACATGTTACGAGTGTTGGCTCAGGAAGAACAGGATGGACGAACTGAGAATGCTTATAAACGTTGTGCTATACAAATATTGATGTGTAAGTATTTGGGTTTTGCAGGTGTGCATCTTTCAGCATGCCATAAGCCTGAAGAGCAAAAGCTTTTAGAAAAATATATTGAACAATATCGACATTATGGTTTACAGGAACTCGAAGCACTCTGGAATGCACTGTGGCAAGTGGAGACTAAAAAGGAACTCGTGCCACAATTAGCTTATTATTCCCGCCAACCATCCTCTAGCCAGCTTATTAAATATCAGCAATTGCATTTCATGCACAAGGCTCTATTTGAGTCCAAAATTGCCAAAGGTGTGGGGCATTTTATTTTTAAAGCCTCACTCTGGGAAAATACGCCTGCAGCAAAAGCATTGTTAAAAACTGAATTTATCTCTAAGCAAGGGGTCGTGGGTTGTGAAAGTTGTGGTCAATGTAGGTTAGGAGATACTTTATATATTTGCCCTGAAACTTGCCCCAAAGGATTGGCGAATGGTCCTTGTGGTGGTACGACATTGGATCGCTGTGAGTTTGGAGATCGTGAATGCATTCATTCTGTGAAAGCCCGACTTGCCAAAGCCGTGGGACAGACTGACGTTCTAAAAGAAAAACTGATTCCAACTGTACCCATTGAAGTCCGTGGAACCAGTTCCTGGAAAAATTGGTATCTGGCGACCGAAGCTTAGCTTTCATCATCCATGGCATTCGAATAAAATTTCACGCCCAATTTGATGCGATCACGACCTTGGCTCATACGCCAACGGTTGGTATCACGTAAGGAGTATACACAGCCACAATATTCTTGTTGGTAGAATTCTTCCTTTTTGCTGATTTCAAGCATACGAACAGCACCACCATTTTTACGCCAGTTGTAGTCCCAATAGGTGATACCTTCATAATGTGAAGCAGAACGATGCCCACAATCATTGATCTGCTTCATATCTTTCCAACGAGAAATACCCAATGAGCTACTAATTAGGCTGAAGCCATTTTCAGCTGCATAAAGGGCAGTCCGTTCAAAGCGCATATCAAAACACATGGTACAGCGAATACCTTTCTCTGGCTCATTTTCCATGCCTTTGGCACGTGCAAACCAATTGTCTGTATCGTAATCACAGTCAATAAAAGGAATATTATGTTTTTCTGCAAAGCGAATATTTTCTTCCTTACGGATTTCATATTCCTTGACAGGGTGAATATTGGGATTATAAAAAAAGATCGAAAAGTCGATGCCTGATTCAATTAGGGTTTCCATCACTTCACCCGAGCATGGTGCACAGCAGGAGTGAAGCAGAAGCTTGTCGTGACCTGCTGGGAGAGTCAATTTCTGACGTTCAAGTTTGTTTGACATAGTTATATGGGTTTAAATCTAAACCCTATATTTTAACGATTTAATTAGATAGTAAGGATTTGATATACTGATATTTTCTAAGGTTAAGATGAAAGAAATTCACTAATTGAAATTTAATAAGAACTAAAGTATATAAGAGAATAACTACAATAATGCTTTGGAATCAGAACATTGCAAGTTAATCAAGAGTCATTGAATGAAGCTTTAAAATTAAGTGAAGAAATTATTAGTAATATTGAGTTAAGTACCTCTTCTTTATCTAATTGCGCATTAAAGGCGAGTAGATTGGCAAGATTGCTAAATGAATTCGATTACCAAAGTACCATTATCAGCACAAAAATTTGCATCTGTTTATGAGAATTTAACGTCCGAAAATTCAGAGGATTGGTCAAATGCCGTTCATAGTTGTAGGCGAATATTACAAGATACTGCTGATGTGATTTATCCTGCTAGAGAGGATAAGACTATTAATTTAGATAATGGTAAAACTAAAATTATTAAATTAGGTGTGGATAATTATTTAAATCGAATTATTACATATGTTGATGAGCAGTCAGACTCTAAAAGATTTGAGGAAATCGTTGGTTCACAGATGAAATATTTGGGTGAACGGTTAGATGCTATTTTCAAAGCTGCTCAGAAAGGTTCTCATAATATTATTATTTCTAGGCAAAAAGCTGATCGTTATGTTATTTACACATACTTGATAGTTGGAGATTTATTATCTTTGGTAGAGTTGCAAAAAACATTACCAATTTCAGATAAAGATTTTAGATAGCCGCTTAGCTTGCAAAATCAATAAGTATTTGGACACCCATTCTTCTTTAACTTGGACATTTTAATAAATCGTTAATTTTTGCAATGTTCCTCAGTTGGCAATATGAAGACCATGCCACTCACCAATGAGCTAATACGATTACTTTCAGCCTTGCGCTGCTTAGTATTCACCGACAGAGCATAGATGATCATTGTGTCCCGATACATTTTTTCAGGCTCAACTTCATAGTCAATTTTCGAAGCACAAATCATTTGCCTGCTGACTTTGTGTGATGCTCTACTATAGGCTTCACGATCATCACTAGCCAACGTCAGCTTTGTTCGTAATTCTTTTGCATACTGCATATATACGCTAACAAATTTGGGTTATTTCCATATTTGAGATTTATGTATCCCTCAATATCATCTCGAACACCATTACTGTTTGCATCAATCCCACCAATGGTTTTTGTTTTATCTTCATTTTTTAGGAAGTTCGATGTTCTCACTTCTTTTAGTGAATTGTGAATACTTGGATTAAGAAGCGAGGAACAGCCTGTCATAAATATACTTAAGCAACTCAGTGCAATAACTGCTTTTTTCATAGGACTTATTTTACTTTTTCATTTAAATTTCGTTTTAGATACAAAGAGTATCTGAAAATCAGAGTATCCAATTAAAAGAAGAATC
Organism: Acinetobacter sp. UBA5984; assembly: GCF_002429925.1. Taxonomy (NCBI): domain Bacteria; kingdom Pseudomonadati; phylum Pseudomonadota; class Gammaproteobacteria; order Moraxellales; family Moraxellaceae; genus Acinetobacter; species Acinetobacter sp. UBA5984. The sequence continues at coordinate 11,790 of NZ_DJBE01000054.1, read as the reverse complement.
TATGTCCAGTACGATATACTATTAAGTGTCCAATTGGACCAGAATATGCTCTTAGCTTACTGAATAACTAAAAATCCTCAGCATCTTTAATTTATTAAGATGAGTATTTCTCATCTTAAGCTGAATTTATATCGTTTTACTCACTTTCTTATTCACGTTTAAATACAGCCATTCAGAAATTTAGCTTTTTATAAAATTTTTAGGTGGTAATCTCCATGAGTACAGCATTTGAGTGTTCAATTAAACGTATCCGTTTTGATGAAAACTACACGCCAGCAGAAAGCACACGTTTAACCACAAATTTTGCCAATTTGGCACGTGGAGAAAGCCGTGAAGAAAACTTGCGTCGTACCCTTGCGATGATCAACAACCGTTTTAATAGCTTGGCGACCGTTGATAACCCGAAAGGTGATCGCTACTCACTTGAGATCGACATCATTTCTGCTGAAATTGATATCGAAGGCAATGGCCAAACCTTTCCATTTATTGAAACACTGAAAAGTGTAGTGATTGACCATAAAACAGGGGAGCGTATTGAAGGCATGATCGGCAATAGCTTCTCATCTTATGTGCGTGATTACGACTTCAGCGTAGTATTGCCTCAATTGGGTTGTGGTGTAGGTGAAAAACCTGAAGATTTTGGAGATCTACATGGTAAATTGTATCAACATTTGGTGAATTCAGATGTATTTAAGGCAGAATTTACCAAGCCACCTGTGATTTGTTTAAGTGTTTCAACCTCTAAAACCTATTACCGTACGGCAAACGTACATCCTATTTTAGGTGAGGAATATACCAATGATGAATATTCACGTACCGATGAATATTTCGCCAAAATGGGCTTACGTGTACGTTACTTCAAACCAGAAGGTGGTAATGCACCATTAGCATTCTATTTCGCTGGCGACTTAGTTCGTGATTATACTGATTTTGAATTGATCAGCGCGATTGCAACCATGGAAAGCTTCCAAAAAATTTATCGTCCTGAAATTTACAACACCAACTCTCCGGCAGGTGTGGAGTATCAACCAAGCTTGAGCTATGGCGATTACTCACTGACACGTATCGTTTATGACCGTGTTGAACGTGGTGAGTTAGCGGTTAAGCAAGGTAAATGGACAGAAGAAAACTTCATCAAACCATATCAAGATATTTTAAATGAATGGGCAGCAAACTTTAAGGTCGAAACAGCTGCTTAAGACATCGAATTGACACACAGACTGACGAATTTTAGAGAAAGAAGATTAGACATGGCGCTTACACAACCGAAACTTTTACTCCCAACTTCAACTGCGGGTAGCTTGCCAAAACCGTCTTGGTTAGCTGAACCTGAAAAATTATGGTCTGCATGGAAGCTTGAAGGCGAAGAATTATTAGAAGCTAAACGTGATGCTTTGAAATTATCATTACATGAGCAAGTCACTGCAGGTATCGATATCGTGAGTGATGGTGAGCAAACCCGTCAGCACTTTGTAACCACGTTTATTGAACATCTTGAAGGTGTAGATTTCGAAAAGCGTGAAACCATGCGTATTCGTAATCGTTATGATGCAAGTGTACCTTCAGTTGTGGGTGAAGTTTCTCGTAAAAAAGCAGTGTTTGTAGACGATGCGAAATTTTTACGCAGCCAAACCAGTCAGCCAATTAAATGGGCGTTGCCTGGTCCAATGACCATGATTGATACACTTTTTGACGGACACTACAAGAGCCGTGAAAAACTGGCTTGGGAATTTGCCAAAATTTTGAACCAAGAAGCTTTAGAACTTGAAGCAGCAGGCGTAGACATTATTCAATTTGATGAACCTGCGTTTAACGTATTCTTTGATGAAGTGAATGACTGGGGTGTACCAACCTTAGAACGTGCACTTGAAGGTCTAAAATGTGAAACTGCAGTTCATATTTGCTATGGTTACGGCATTAAAGCCAATACAGATTGGAAACAAACTTTAGGTAATGAATGGCGTCAATACGAAGAGTCATTCCCGAAACTACAACAATCTAAGCTCGATATTATTTCACTTGAATGCCAAAACTCACGTGTACCAATGGATTTAATCGAATTGATCCGTGGTAAGAAAGTGATGGTGGGTGCCATTGATGTGGCAACCACTCAAGTGGAAACTGCAGAGGAAGTAGCAAATACGCTACGCAAAGCATTGCAATTTGTTGATGCAGATAAACTGTATCCTTCAACTAACTGTGGTATGACACCGCTATCTCGCCAAGTGGCACGTGGCAAACTTGAAGCTTTAAGCGCAGGTGCTGCCATTGTTCGTAAAGAGCTAGAAGCTTAATCAAACGTAGTCTCGTGCGAAGCAGAACAAATCATCGCAAGGTCATTTGTCCAGCTTTATGCACGAGCACGTGATATGTACATTTGAGATGAAAGAGATGATTGAAGCAACAGACTTTAGAAATGCAATGTCTTTACTCACCACAGCAGTGAATGTTATTACGACTTTGGGTGAAACAGGTATGCATGGATTTACTGCATCTGCCGTATGTAGCGTGACGGATACACCGCCAATGTTATTAGTCTGTATGAATCAATCCTCCCGTTCACATGCCCATTTTGTTGAAAATAAAGTCTTGGCTGTAAACGTACTAAGTACTCAGCATGAACAGCTTTCAAATGCTTTTGCTTCAAGTAAATTCAGCTCAGAAGATCGTTTCAAACTCGGTGATTGGAGTACGATGGAAACTGGTTCACCTATTTTGAAAGATGCCTTGGTCAGTTTTGACTGTGAGATTCAAGATATTCAGCAAGTCGGTACACACAGTGTTTTCATGTGTCGTGTTCTTAAAGTTCAACAAAGCGATCAAGAAGAAAGTCTGGTGTATTTTAACCGTGCTTATCATCAAGTGGGTCAATTGGAACACGTTTAACCCAATGCCTTAATTCCTTCATCTTTTTAAAAGTTAGTCTATTGTGGAACTTATAACCTTTTTAATCATCGGTGCTTTTGCTGGTTTTGCGGCAGGGCTGTTTGGCGTCGGCGGTGGTACGATTATTGTACCACTGCTTTTTATTGTCTTTACCCAAATGGGCTATGACCCCGATGTGGTTATGCACCTCGCATTAGGCACATCTTTGGCAACCATTGTTGTAACCTCGATTAGCTCATTGATTGCGCATCATAAAACTGGTGCTGTGATTTGGCCTGTTTTTAAAAATCTAGCGCCACCTATGGCAATTGGTTGTTTTTTTGGGGCAGGTATTGCTGGTTTGATATCAGGATTACATCTACAAATCATTGTTGGCTTATTTCTGATTTGGGTCGCATATACGATGTTTACAGGTGCCAAAAAAGCAATTGACCCAACGAAAACGTTACCCTCATCAGGTCAACAAGTTGCTGCAGGTAGTATGATTGGGGTTGCATCAGCAATCTTTGGTATTGGTGGTGGAAGTCTGACAGTTCCATATCTGAATCGCTATGGTGTGGTCATGCAGAAGGCTGTTGGAACATCTGCGGCGTGTGGGTTACCGATTGCGGTTGCAGGTGCATTAGGATTTATGATTTTTGGCATGAATGCTGAAATCAATGTGCCGAATACTATTGGTTATGTTCATATTTATGCCTTCATTGGCATCAGTATCATGAGTTTCATCACTGCAAAATTTGGTGCGAAGGCTGCACATGCCTTATCGCCAGTAATGTTGAAGAAATGCTTTGCCGTTTTATTGGTCATTGTTGGATGCTTTTTCCTTGTGAAAGGATTCATTTGATATTACGCAATGATCATTCATCATGTTAAATAGCCTGCTTCATGTGGGCTTTTAATCTTTGCTTTTAATGTATCCTTACAAGGACAATGATTTGAGTTTCTCCCAAGATGATCGAATTAAAACACTTAAGAATGCTTTCAGCTTTAAGAGAACATGGTTCTTTAGTCGCAGCTGCGAGCGATCTTTGCATTACACCTTCAGCGGTATCTCATCAGCTACGTGAGCTTGATCAGTGGATGGGTGTTGAGGTCGTGAACCGCAAGACTCGACCTATTACTTTTTCTAATGTTGGTCAACGTCTACTAAAACTAGCAGATGAGATTTTGCCACAAGTACAAATCGCACAAGCTGATATCAGTAGAATTCTACATGGTCAAACAGGTCGAATCACATTTTCTTCTGAATGCCATAGTTGTTTCGATTGGCTTATGCCACTATTAAATCAGTATCGTATTCAATATCCAGATGTCGATTTAGACTTCGCATCAGGATTTGAAGCGAATCCACATGAGTTATTGCAAAATGGCGAATTTGACTTACTGATTACAGCAGATCCAATCGCTTTAAAAGGTGTTGAATACTTTCCGGTATTTGAATATGAATCGCGACTTGTTTTATCAACAACCCATCCATTGGTACGTGTAGAGCAAATTACCGCTAAAGAGTTAGCTGAAGAAACACTGATTACTTATCCAGTGGATAAACATCGTTTAGATATCATGTCGAAACTATTTATTCCTGCAAATATTCAACCTAAAAACATTCGAACCACTGACTTAACCCAAATGCTGATTCAGCTTGTGGCGAGCGGACGTGGTATTGCAGCGCTACCTGATTGGGTAGTGAATGAATATGAAGCGAAAGGCTGGGTCACGTCACGACGTCTAGAATGTGTTTCACCTGAAGGATTACGCCGAACCTTATATGCAGGTTTTAGAACGGATGAAAAACAGAGAGACTATTTTGAAGGGTTCTTAAAGCAGCTTGAACGATTTTCTAAGAAACGAAATAGCTATTATGCTTAAATCTAGGCTTTTTTCCTTTACTTCAGGGTCAAAGGAGTGCTAAAAAAGTGTACAGTAGATTTGTATGTTATTCACCAATTAAAATGTCCTGTTTTTTACCCCACAAGAGTCAAGCACAGGATTCAGATTTCTTTGTTCAATAACAGCTTTCTGAGATTTACGACTCGGCATACTTTTCTTGAAACGAGAACGTTTATTTTGTTTTTCTAATTCTTCATGTTGATGTTAAATATGCGCCAGGACTGAACCTAACCGTTTATTCTCAACAATCTCTCACTGATTCAGCTGACTTAATTTATCGAAGAGGCTGTAGTTGAGCTTTCGACCATCACACATGATGGCTACAGTACCTCCGGGTATTCCAGAAACTCAAGATATTTACTGATCAGCCTCTGATTTTCTTCTTTCTTCTCTAGGAGATATACGCATTTATCATAAGTAATGGTCAGGCTATTCGTGACTCTACGGGGTTCACGCCAAGTAAAAATATCATCCAGTTCAAGATCAGATTCGGTTAATGGCTGATGCAGGTTCTTTGAGTTTCGCGCACATTTGGCAAACTTCTCTGATTAAACTGCTCAATGAAGCAGGGTAGCCAGGCATTCGCTTTGGCAATCGAACTGATGCCTTCCCAGACGTATCTCCTTTATCAAACGGTTTTGAAGGGTTCTATTCGCGCGTTCTACGCGACCTTTAGCCTGTGGTGAGTTGCCAAAGATAATATCAATGTTTAACTCATTCAGAATCCGGTTAAATTGCGTGATCTGGCTGTCCTGCTTGGATTTCTGCTTAACTCTGAATACCAAATGTTTGTCGCTATAAAAGTCCAGAGGTTTGCCGTATTGTTCAATGTAGGCTCGGGTTGAAAGCATGTAATCAAAGGTCGTTTCAGCCTCACAAAAGCACAGATGCAACAGCTTTCCAGCGGCATCATCGATATAAACCAGCAAGCAGCATTTTACAGCTCGACCTTCAAACCAGTCATGGTATGAGCCATCAATCTAGATCAGCTCACCGAAGCAATCACGGTTATAGCGTGGCTGGTACGGACGTTTCATGCGCTGATCTCGATCCACAGGTCATTGGGCGTCATCCAGCGCCGAACGAACTGTTTCTACCGGGATATTCAGGTCAAATATGCTGCTGAGCTTCTCATGTGCCAATTTAGGTCCAAAGCCCAGCAGATGTTCAGAAATAATGGAAAGACATTTCGATTTTAACAGGACGTCATGGCGACGATGGCCAGGTTGACCACGACTGGCATGCGCCAGACCTGAAACCCCATCTTGATTAAGCTTCTGCAATAACCGGGCAATTTGACGGGTAGAAAGATTCAGGATTTCAGCAGCACGGACCTGGGTAATACGATGATCTCAAACGTCTTACAGAACTGCAAGACTTTGAATCTCTTTATCAGACATAGTAGACTTCTTGCGTTAGTCAAANNACTTTCGCAAGAGGTCTAATATGTCTGAGTTTTTGTAGTTCTCAGATTATTTTAAGTCATTTTTAAGATTCAAATTTTAGGCTAAAGCATATTAAAGTCTTCGAAATTAAAAAATGCTTAAACTGACTTCTTTTCCAAGCCTTCTTCAAATCAAACCAATTCCTTTAGCAAGATTTAATCTGATGCTCGCTATTTGGTTGGGATTAGTTTTGAATTTTTCTTTTTATCAAAAAATTCATCAACTGACGCCCCATAGCAATTTCAAAGCATGGGCACTATTAGCTACGACAGTCTTGGTTGTTATTGGCTTTTATTATCTGGTATTACAATGGCTTATCTGGAAGTGGAATGCCAAAATACTAGCCAGTATTCTGATCATTCTGGGTGGCTTTAGTGCTTATTTTGTTAATAGTCTAGGTGTAGTCATTACCCCAGACCAGATCCAGAATATGTTACAAACTGATGTTCGTGAAATTCGGGATCTTTGGTCAATACGATTAATTATCTGGACATTGGTATTTGTCATTTTCCCACTCTTTATCGTGTGGATACTTAAAATTCAGCCTGTATCATTGGGGCGTCAATTGTTGCATAAAAGTTTGAGCAGTGTACTTTCACTCGGATTAATACTCAGCTTATTATTCTGTTTTTATGTCGATTATGCTGCCATCTTTCGTGAGCATCGTGACCTGAAAGGGATGATCTCCCCACAAAACAGTATTGCATCTACATTATCCTATTATAAGAAAAAAGCCCCTAAAGCAAATTTGCCATTGGTGACCTTTGGTGAAGATGCACATCTACTTCAGCAGACTCAAATGCAAAGCAAACCTAAATTGATGGTGCTGGTAGTAGGGGAAACTGCACGTGCTGAGAGCTTTGCTCTAAATGGCTATGCACGTAATACAAATCCTGAACTGAGCAAACTGCAGGTGATAAATTTTAATCAAGTCAGTTCTTGCGGAACTGCCACAGCTGTTTCAGTACCTTGTATGTTTTCAGGGATGACACGTCAAAACTATGATGAACAGTTGGCTAGCCATCGTGAAGGATTACTAGATATTGCTCAGCGTGCTGGTTATCAAGTGACTTGGATTGATAATAATTCTGGCTGTAAAGGTGCCTGTAACCGGATTCAAAATTATCAAATTCCCACTCAACTAAAACAAAAGTGGTGTGATGCTGAAGGTGAATGTTTTGATGAAATATTGGTAGATAGTCTGAAAGATTATTTGTCACATCTCGATAAAAATAATCAAAAACCACAGTTGATCGTTCTGCACCAAATGGGCAGCCACGGTCCGGCTTATTTCAAACGCTCCAAATCACCATACCAACCTTTCCAACCAACCTGTAATACCAATGCCATTCAGGGCTGTAGCGCCGATGAGCTAAAAAATAGCTATGATAATTCTATTGTCTATACAGATTATGTCCTTGCTCAGATGATCAAAACATTGCAGGATCAAAAACAATATCAAACTGGTTTCTGGTATCTGTCTGATCATGGTGAATCTACCGGAGAACATGGTCTATATCTGCACGGTGCCCCTTATAGCATAGCACCAACGCAACAGACCCATGTTCCAATGTTGATGTGGTTTTCAGAGTATTGGCAACAGTACAATACCCAGCAGGTCAACTGTCTCAAAGCACAAACCGGTAAGATGCACAGTCAGGATAATCTGTTCCCGAGTTTATTGAGTTTGCTGGGTATAAAAACGCAAGTGATTGAAGCTAAAAATGATATGCTTGCACAATGCTCATCATCATTAAAGAACAGAGCTTGAGATGCATAAAATATTGATTATTGAAGATGACTTCATGATTGCCGAGTCAACTAAAACATTGCTCAAGCTCCATCAATTTGATGTGCACTGGGTCAACAATGGCATTGATGGCTTAAAACAGCTACAACAGCAAAATTATAATATTGTCCTGCTAGATCTGGGTTTGCCAATGATGGATGGTATGCTGGTACTTAAAAATATCCGTCAAAAGTTCCCAAGTTTACCTGTCCTGATTATTTCTGCTCGAGATCAGCTACAAAACCGGGTAGATGGACTGAATGATGGGGCAGATGATTACTTAATTAAACCTTATGAATTTGACGAGCTACTGGCACGTATTCACGCTTTAATGCGTCGAAGTGGAAGTATAAATATTGAGAAAGATACTAATAAGAAGTTATTACACAGTGGTTTGGAATTGGATATTGAGCAACACATCGCATTATTTAACGGACAGGCTATAGAATTATCTAATCGAGAATGGTCTATTCTCACCGCACTATTAACGTATCCAAACAAAATTTTTTCTAAAAATGATTTAGAAGACAAACTTTATGATTTCGATAGTGATGTAAGTAGTAATACTGTGGAAGTCTATATTCATCATCTGCGGGCCAAATTAGGGAAAGACTTTATCCGGACGATTCGTGGACTAGGATATCGCTTAGGGTAAAGCATGATAAAAAAACGCTATTCCTTGCAAAAACGTCTAATTATTTATATTTCATTGTTTAGCGTAGTATTAGGCTGTGTACTAATCTTTGCGGCATACCGGATTGCACTTGAAGAAATTAATGAAGTCTTGGACAAACAGATGCAAAGTCTCGCAGAGCGCATTGCAGAAAATCATCCTGAACCGCTACAAAGCGAGATTGATTTAGGAAAACAGTATAGTGAAGAAGATTTATTTGTAGATATTTGGTCTTATACAGATACTACATTACATCCACAGGATGTTTTGGTTGCATCGGTCAAGAAAGCAGGATTCTATACACATCAAACCCCATACGGGACCTGGCTAACTTATATCATTCCTGGAGACCAATTACAGATCCAAGTAAGCCAGCAAAAAAATGTCCGGCAAGATCTAGCATTGGAGCTCGCAGTGAATATGTTTCTCCCTTATGTACTATTTCTTCCTTTTGCTATATTCGGTTTAAGCTGGGTAATTCGGAGAAGTTTTCAGCCTCTTATTGATTTTAAAACAGAATTGGCCAGCCGTAAGGCTCAAGAATTAAAACCAATTGAAATGAAAGAATATCCTTTGGAGCTAGAACCGACCATTGAGGAAATGAATTACCTATTTGGCCGTATTTCCTTAGCCCAACAAGAGCAGCGTCAATTTGTAGCAGACTCTGCACATGAACTACGTACACCATTGACAGCTTTGAATTTACAGTTACAGATCTTATTACAGCAATTTCCACAAAGTGATGCCTTGCACAATTTGAGTCTGGGCATCTTAAGGATGCAACATCTGGTAAATCAACTGTTAAGTTTGGCTAAACAGGATGTCACAGAAGGTTTAACTGAGCCTGTACAATCCCTGTCTCTGAATCAAATGACAGTCGCCTGCATTGAGCAGTTGATCCAGCTGGCACTACAAAAAGAAATTGATTTAGGAGTAGAACAACAGCAAGAATTGTTGATTCAGGGCCAGGCTTCAGCCCTACACTCGATTATTTATAACCTGATTGATAATGCAATTAAATACAGCCCAGAGCATGGCGTGATCAATGTATCGATATTGCAGCAAGGTCAACAGGCGATTCTACAGATAGAAGATAGTGGAGTAGGGATTGATCCAGCGCAATTTAACCAAATTCGTCAGAGATTCTATCGGGTTCATAACCATGCTGAAATTGGTAGTGGCTTAGGTCTATCAATTGTGGATAAAGCAACTGAACGTTTGGGCGGTACTTTAGAATTTTCAAAAAGTAGCAGCTTAGGTGGTCTGTGTGTACAAGTGAAATTTGCCTTGGTCGAAGCCTAAATAGATAGACTTTTGTCTTTTAGGTATTAAGGCTGTTTGATGCTAGCGAGCAAGGAAGCGTTTTTTTCAACTGGCATTTTGTGGCTAAATAAAACATAACCAATGATATTAATGCACCAAATCACCCAGCCAGTCCACAGGTTGTGACTCAGGAAATGTGCCCCCCGCATCATTTGTGCCCAGCCCATAGCGAAGCCTAAGATCGCTGCAGCGATTAGAAAAAAATAAGCCCGCTGACGGTTTACAGTGCGATAAACAAAATAGCCTGTCATTAATGCAAAACCACTAGATGCATGTCCACCAGGAAAACAATGTCCAGCGGTAGCACTGAAATCCCATAAAAACCCATTAGATGTAGGTGTTACCATATCCCAAGGACAGGCATGAACTGACTGGGATTTGATAATTCCGATTATCCCAGTTGTAAGCACTACCATTATAAAGAAATAACCTAATTCCCAACGTCTCTTATGCCAAGATTGCCATTTTAGTGCGACCATCCAACCAATGAATAGCACTATATAAACTAGAATTAACAGATCTTTGATATAACGATGATTTAACTCTGCCAGTGCCCAATCTTGCCGGAGGGGAAATTGTCCCTGACCATCGATAAATGGATAGATTAGTTTTAAATCAATGACTCCACCCACATCAAAAAAATTCCAGAGAAGCAAAAAACTGAAACTCAGTAGCAATATTTGATTCAGTAAAAAACGAGATCGTTCGGACGACATTTTAAATATTCCATTCTTGTCGTTGTAGCAGAAATGAGATCAAAACGAATGACCGATTAAAATGATGCCCCAAGTTACGGTAATTAAAATGAGTGCGACAAACTGGGCGGCACTGCCCATATCCTTAGCATTTTTGGATAACTCATGCTGTTCTATGGAAATACGATCCACTACTGCCTCAATTGCTGAGTTAATCAGTTCAACAATCAGTGCTAGCAGGCACACAGCCACCATGAGTGCTTGCTCAGCTAGACTCTGTGATATCCAAAAACTAAGAGGAATCAAAATCAGGTTAATCAGCACGATCTGCCGAAAGGCTGCTTCAGTTCGGAAGGCTGTTTTAAGGCCGGTCGCGGAATAACGAGTAGCATTGAAAATACGTTGTGTTCCGGAAGTACCTTTGTAGAGTGAACGATCGGGGGACATAGAAGTGATTCAGTTAAGATGAGATTTGATTAATTTAAATTTTTAACCTTAAAACTCCCTTAAAAATGGATGTTTATTTGATTGTTTTGGCGCAAAAAATGGCTTAACCCACTTCAATAGTTTTTAATGTCTTGAAATGCTCTAAGGTATCCCACATTACACATCTTCTTAAAAATCATCAAAAGTAGTAACTAATATCATGATTAGACTTCTTGCGTTAGTCANNAAAACGATACTTTCGCAAGAGGCCTATTGTTCAAGGAGTAGGTCAGCTATTTGGTTAAGGTACTCGAGTATTTTTGTCATTCAGAATCGACTCATTAATCCTTTGTTTTTTCCTGTCATTTTCTATCTTAATGGCTAAAGCTAATATAATTATTATTATGATAAGAATGCTTATTTTGCCCTTCATTTGTATACTTCTATTAGAAATAACTTAATAAATATTAGCATCTCAGCTCGAGATCTTAAAGTAGGATTCAAACCATATTTTAAAATAGAGTCACTTTGCACTTAATGTAATACGATTCTTGAAAAATTCTAATAATTAAAAATTTAATCAAACGAGTGATTTGAAAGTCAAAAGATTTAAAAATTCTAAAGCATAGACTTAAATAATGCGATGATCTCGAACGTCTTGCA